>NC_015946.1:600000-832603 GCF_000224105.1 Mycoplasma putrefaciens KS1
TTTACCAATGTCTAGATTAAATGATTCATTATTAAATCTAACCGACATCCTATGGTTATCTTTATCTAAACCAAGTTTATCATCAGTGTTAGATACACGATTAAAGCTTATATTAATGTCTTGTATTTTTATATTAGGTCTAGTTCGGATTAAAAAGTATTTAAAGTTTTCTTCAACATCTTTAAATGTTTCTATTGAGCTACGTTTATCTTTAAAGTGTTGCTCTCACATAAATTTCATATAATCTACGTCAGGAAGTTTTTGAATAGGATCATCTGGAGTAGGTGGAACTGGTGGTTCAGGACGTGGCTGAGGTTCAGGTCTTGGTTCTGGTCCCGGATCAGGGGTTGGACCAGGAGCAGGTGATGGCTCTGGACCTGGTTTATCATCTGGATCTGGGTTTGGTTGAGGGTTTGGAGTTGGAGAATCACCATCATCTGGAGTTGGTCCTGGACCTGGAGTTGGTGATGGATTTACTCCATCATCAGGAATAATTGGAGTAGGATTAAAACCATCATCAGGAATTGAACTTCTAGGATCGCAAAACTTAACAACTGATGTCACAGTTCCAGCAGCAGTTAAAGCAGCTATCAACCCAGTAACACTAAGAACTTTTAAAAACTTAGTTTTGTTATGATTTGGTAGTTCATTTTCTTGATCTAGTTGTTGATCATCGCTATTATTTTGTTTTTGGTCGATATCATCAAGCTGAACTTGGGCTTCATTACTATTGATATTTTTGTGCACAATAGTCTTCCTCCAATTCTATGGTTGTTATTTAAAAAATTAGGGTTAGAGATTGAGATCATCTATCATTATTTTTTATCAAATTAATTAAAAAAGCAAGATCCAAGCTTGCTTAAGAGTTAGATATTTAATTAAATATTATTTAAATTAATTTTTTTAGATATAATTAAGATCCTATCTTAATTTTTAGTCTTGTCATTTAAAACAAAAATGTCACGTAATATTTCAGTTTTACTAATTTTATGTTTATTTAAATTTAATAATTTAACTTTTTTACTACTTAACTTAATTAATAAGTTTTTTGCTTCTAAGTGATATTCAAAAGTATCAGCACTCAAACCTACTTGATCTAAACTTTCTAATTCTAGTCTAATTTCTTGTTCATCAGAAAATAACACAGGAGCATTTAGTGTTCGGAATTTATTAGTTGAAACTGGCATCAGTTCTTGCATTTCAAATAATGACACTTCAGGATAAATAATTGCTCCATTAGCAGATTTAATAAATCCAGTTGAACCACTTGGAGTTGCAAACACTAACCCAGTTCCTTTAAATTCTTCTAAAAGATCATCATTAATATAAATTTTGGTAGTTAATGGTCTTGTGTGATTAGTAACTTTGATTTCATTTATTGCATAGACTTTTTTGTCATTAAAATTAACTTCTAATAATCCTAGTTTAGTAATATTTGCATTTTTTAATAAGTCACAACAAATTGCTTGTTGTAGGTCTTCAATTCGATTTTTATTAGTATAAAACCCAATGCCACCAAACTTAATTGGAGCAAAAACTAACTTATCTAGTAAATGTTGGTATTTATGAACTGCTACTAAAAAAGTACCATCTCCACCAATTACAAAAACAACATCAGGATTTTGATCATCTTGATAAAAGTCGTTTTCAGCCAATAGTTTTACTAAATTATTTTTAATTTCACCAGTTGTAGCATAGTTATTTGTTACTAAACTGTATTTCATAATTAAATTCTCCTTTTTATTTTTTAAATATTATATATTTTCTGAACTAAGTTGATATTATTAAAAAATTCTTAATAGTCTTTAAATATCTGTTTCATTTGTATGAGCAATCATTAATTCTTTAATACAAACATCTTGTGGTAGTTGATAAACATATAAAATAGTTTTTGCAATTTGTTCAGCTTTTAATCCACCATTAATTTGGTTAATAAACTGCATATGTTGATCAAGAATTGTTTTTTTAGTTGAATTTAATAAATTAGTATTAACTGTACCTGGTTCAATTAAAGTAAATCTAATATTATTATCAGCTAATTCTCGTCTTAGTTGCTCAGTAATTGCGTTTACTGCAAACTTAGATCCATTATAGATTGCATGATCTTCATAGAGATATCGTCCAGCAACACTTGAAATGTTAATAATTGTTCCATGATTTTGTTTTAACATAGAAGGTAGAACCACATCCATGCCGTTAATAACACCTTTAATATTAATATCTAAGATATCGTATTTTTGTTCAAGTGGTTGGTCAAGATATTTATCTAAAGGCATAATTCCCGCATTATTGATCATTAAATCAACTGGTCCAAATTGTTGTTCAGCCAGACTAATAGCTTGTTTAATCTCTTCAACATTTCTAACATCAACTTTAGCAGTTAAGCAATTTGGTAAGTTTAAGTTATCTAAAAGTTCTTTTCTTCTTGCCATGATTAGTAAGGGATAACCATTTTTTGAAAATAATTTAGCACATTCTAGTCCAATTCCTGAACTAGCTCCGGTAATTACTACTAATTTTTTCATTTCTTCACCTCTTTTGAATTTATTTATTTTGATTTTAAAATAAAAAAGATCTTTATAACTAAATATAAAAATCTTGAAATGATTTAAAGTAATTGTTATTTTAATTAATTCAATTTATTAAATTCTTTAACACTGTATGCTGGTGTTCTTTCATCTCTTAATTTATATAATAAGTTAGGATTTGCATACCCTTTTGTTTTTTCAAATCTTGACATACTTAAATTCGTTAGATAAGCTGGTGTTTCATTTGTCTTGATTTTGTCTTTTCCATTTAATTTTTCTTTTCCTGTTATAGGTTCAACATCATAAACTACAAATGAAGATGAATTGCTTTCTACTCCGGTGTTTCCAAAAGTTGAAAATTTATTTTTAGATTTATCATAGTATCTATCTACTCTGTTCTTATTCACTGGAGAAGATGTTGTTTTAGTTGAAAAGTAATTTGCTGATAAATAACTTGGTCTATTTGTATAAAAATTAACATGGGCATGTGACATTCATCCACCATTTGAAGCATTATTTCCTAAATAACCTATAATAGTTCCTTTTTTGACATGTGTAGGAGTTAAAGGGGTAACTGATGTTACAGCTTTTATAATTCGATTAGTTGTTAAATTAACATTTTGAACACTTCAATTTAAAGTTTTATTTTCTAAAGTTCTTTGTGCATCTAAATGTAAGAATGATACATATACAGAATCGCTATTATCATTTAAATAAATTTCTTTTTCTCTAGGAGTAAATGATAGATTATTAATAGGAATTTTTGCAACCAATACTGTTCCAACTCCAGTAAAAGGTTGATCGGTTGTTAATTCATAAGCAGCGATTATCTCTCCATCATATGGCATAACTACAGGTTGAAAATCATTTGCAATATAATCTTCACCGATATGCATAAACTTAGGTGTGGTTGTTTTTTCATCATAAAATCCTCTTGAAGTTCCATATCCACCAGAAAACAATTCAGATCCATAAAATCTTAATGAATCTTTATTAATACTTTTTAGATCTTCTTGAGTTAGTCGTTCAGTTGCAAATACAGGAGCTTGAATATTTTGTTTAACAAAATCACTTTCAAAAAGATTGGTGTATTGACCTATGCCTATTTTTTTATGAAGTTTTACTTTTTTATTATCTTTTAAAGTTAGATCTAATTCTAATTCAGCATTTCTATAATCATTTGCATTTTTAATTTGTCTAATTTTTACATCACTTATGTTTTTAGAATTAGATTTTATTAGTAAATTATTTTTTGTTAAGTTACTAAAATCAGTATTTGTTTCAGGATTTTTTATTGTGTTTACTTTCAATATTTCATTTAACTTTATATCTCTTCAGAACTGATCATCTTCGTTGAAATTAAATTTTACAAATGTTGTGATTCCAGATTCAGCCTTAACTATGTCTTTATTTTTCTCACCAATAGCTAATCTAACTTTTAAATAACCTTCATTAAATGCAAGTTTTTCATTTGACAAGTCAACTCCCGTAATGGTTTTTTTAAATTTAATATTGGTATTACTAGTATTGTCTTTTTGAATATCATCAAATTCTTTTACTTTCAAATCAAAAATAGTTTCTAGTTGCTTTGAATCTAACTCATTAAGACCTCATTTTTCAATACTTTCCTTTTGGTTTTTAATGTCAGATTTAATAGTTGCTGTAAACTGATTTTTATTTTCAAATGATTTAATTTTTTTAAAGATTTCTTCTATATTTTTTGTGTCAATTTGCTCTAATCTACTTCTCTTAACATCCTTAATTTTAAAGTTAATAATCTGTTCTATAAATAGGCCTTTAGCATAACTGAAATTATTATGACTTAATAGTGGTAATTGAACTTTGACAGGAAAAATTACATCAAAATTATTTGCATAATCTCGGTTGATATTTGTATAATCAATTAAAAATTTAAGCCTATTTATAAACTTGGTTGATAGATTAAATTTTTCTTTAATAATACGTTTAAATTCATTCTCATCAAATTTAATATATTTATAAGCATAGTTATTTTTCATTAAATTATTAAATTCAACAGTTGCTCCAGACGCACCAGCAATTTTAAATTTAACTAATTGCTGACTGTGATCATGTTTTAAAAAATATTTATTAATTTCTGATAGCAAATTAATTTGATTATAATTTTCAAATTCTTGTTTAGCTTGTTCTGTTTGTAAACTATGATATTGTAAATAGAGTTTTTCTGAACCTTGTTGAAAAGTAGCACACGAAGTAACAATAATTGGAAAACTTATTATAGTAGTACTTAAAATTGGAATAAATAGTTTTTTAAATTTATTTGACATAAAATCTCCTTATGCAACTGAAATCACAGCACCAGTTTGGATTTTTATTAAAATACTAATAAAAGCGATGATCATCGGAATAAAAAAAGAAAACACTAGTACTATGACAAATCTAAAAAGTTGATTTAAATAGTTTTTTAATTCTTGTTGTTTTAAATGTTGGTCTAATGATATAAATGTAATAGTTTTAAAAATGATTTCTAAACTTGGAAAAAATAAGTGAAATGAAAAGTATTCAAAAAATGATGAGAATAATAGTATTATTCAAATCACAAATAGCTCAATTAAAATAATTCCAAATTGATCAAATCGATAAATACCAAGATCAATGCTTGAAATAAAAGGCATAATTATTACTAATGCACTGATAAAAACAAATTCTTTAATACTAAAACCTAGCATTGATAACTCACTAGTTGAGTTAAAAAATGATCTTAGAGTTATTTTGTTTAAAAACTGGTATTCTATTTTGTGTTGATTAGTTTTTTTAAATGCATAAAAAAATAAACTGAAAGCTGTAAATCCTAAAATACCACCAATTAATTGACCTGCTAAAATATAAGGTACTCCAGTTAGTAAAATACTTCCTGTTAAATTATTACTAGCTTGGCCTGATTTACCAAATCCGATAAAAACGCTTCTAAAAAAGACTATTAAAGGATTTAAAAAAACTGAAATACTTGTTTTTGATCCTATACTTGCTAAAGCATAAGGTAAAAAGAATGCTAATGCTGTTGCAAACACTAAACATGTTGACAAAAATAATTTATTATGATCTTTTTTTAAAGCTATAGCAATTAGTTTGAAAGCTAAAACAAAAAATACTAATAAAAAGACAGCAATTATTTCAAAACTAAAGACTGTAGCATCAAAAGTTGTTCTTAATGCTTCACCTGGGGTATGTTTCATATAACACCTCATAACAATACTCACTCGGTTTTATTTTACTAAATATCTAAAAAATCATAAAATTGAACTTATGAATTTTTTGAGATTATCTTAAGTTAGAATCTTGATCATTAGGTCAAAAATAACTTTTAATAAGTTACTTTAAAGTATTTAAAGAATGGATCAATAATTAGTAAAATATATTAGATATTTATTTATATAAGCTTTTAAAACAATGCTTTACTAGGTTTAATATTTTAAAATTATAATGATATAGACAAAAAACTTAAGGAGAAAATATGCACGCTAAGCAGAAAATGGTATCTGGAATAACACCTAGCGGAACTATGACTTTAGGAAACTATCTAGGTGTTGTTAAACGTTTTATCGAGTTTCAAAAAGAGCATGATTTATATATTTTTATTGCTAATTTACATGCAATAACACTACCTCAAAATAAAGAAGAACTAAGAAAGAACACTAAAGAAATCGCTGCTTTATATTTTGCTTGTGGTTTAGATATTAATAAATCCACTATTTTTTTACAATCAGATGTTAAAGAACACTCTCAGTTAGGTTGAATTTTAATAACTCACACCACTATGGGTGAGCTTTCAAGAATGACTCAGTTCAAAGATAAATCACTTAAAGCTAATACTGATAATAAGGCTTATATTCCTGTTGGATTATTTGCCTATCCTGCGTTAATGGCTGCTGATATTTTATTATATGATGCAGATTTTGTACCAATCGGAATCGATCAAAAACAACATCTTGAACTAACAAGAGATTTGGCAATTAGAGTTAATAACAAATATGGTGAGGTTTTTAAAATTCCTGAACCACTGATAAATACAAATACTAGTAAAATTATGGATTTACAAGATCCAACTAAAAAAATGAGTAAATCAAGTGATAATCCTAAATCTATTATTACAATGTTAGATTCAACAGATCAAATTAAAGCAAAAATCAAAGCAGCGGTTACTGATTCAGAAAATCTAATTAAATATGATCCAGTTAATAAGCCAGGAGTAAGTAATTTGATCACAATTTATTGTGAACTAACTAACACAAGTATCGCTGAAGCTGAAAAACGTTGAACAAATAAAAATTATAAAGATCTAAAAGATGATGTAACTCAAGTTTTGATTGAGTTAATTGATCCTATTCAAAAGCGTTTTAAAGAACTGTATAACTCAAAACAAGTTGAGCAGTGATTAGAACAAGGCGCTATCAGAGCACAAAAAATTGCTTATAAAAAAGTACAAAAAGTACAAAACCTAATTGGGTTAAACTATAACAGAAAATAAGACTATTATCATTGGTCTTTTTATTAATTAAATTATGAAAACAGTTAGAGTTATTGGAGCTGGATTAAGTGGTTGTGAGGCTGCTTATCAATTATTAAAAAGAAATTATTTTGTTGAATTATACGAAGTTAAGACTATTAAAAAAAATCCTATTCAAACTAATGATCTTTTTGCTAATCTTGCTTATTCTGATTCTTTTAGATCTACTAAGTTAACTGATGCTGTAGGAACATTGCATTGTGAAATGCAACTATTAGACTCTTTAATTATCAAAAATGCTAACAAGGCTGCAACTAGCACAACTAGTTCACTAGTATTAGATAGAAATAAATTTCAAAGTTATATTACCAATTATTTAAAAAGTCAACCAAATTTAAAAATTATAGAAGCTGAATATTTTGAAATTGATTCAGACATTCCTACTATTATTGCTACAGGACCAATTCCTACTACCAATTTAGAAAAAGCAATTGAAAAATTAGTTGGTAAAAATAATTTTTACTTATTTGATGCAGTTGAACCTATGATTTTAAAATCATCAATAGATTTAAAGAATGTTTATCAACAAAATAATGATCTTTATTGTTTATTAAACAAGCAACAATTTGACAAAATCTATGATCAGTTAATTAATGCTGAAATTTTTATTTCACCTTTAACTGATGAAATCAAAATGGTTCATGATCATGGTTTTAATGCAATTGAAACAATTGCAAAAAAAGATAAAAAATTATTATTAAATACTATTTTTAAAGCAAAACAAGATAGTTATGCTGCTGTTAGACTAGTACAAGACAGTGTAAGAAAAGATATTTATAATCTAGTGGGTTTTTGCTCAAGCATTAAATGACCAGAACAAGAAAAAATCATTAAAAATATTTCAGGATTAGCAAATGCTAAAATTCTTAGATATGCAGTTATGCATAAAAATGACTATATAAACACTGCTAAAGTTCTTAATTTAGGCTTTCAACTAAAAACTCATCCTAAGATCTTTTTTGCAGGACAACTAACAGGTGTTGATGGTTATGTTGAATCAGCAGCAACCGCAATTATTGCAGCAATCAATCTTGACAGATATCTAAATAAGCAAAAACCATTAGTTCCTAATATCAATTCAACCATTGGAGCGTTATGTAATTATTTAAATAAAACTACAGATGAAATCTTTCAACCTATAAAAATAAATTGAGCACTTGTTGGCAATAAAGTTAAAGATCTAAATTCAGAAAAAGCCAAACTAAAGTTATCAATCAAAGCACAAAAAGCTATTCAAAAATACATTAAAGATATTAATAAAAATAAATCCCTTTAATCAACTAAAAGGGATTTAAGCATTTTATGAAATTACAACAAGTTATTTTCTTGTAAAAACTTATTTACAATTGGTTTTTTTAGATCTTTTGAGTAATTATCAATTTGTTCTTTAGCAAGATCTTTTAATTTTATAATTTGAGCTGATGATGATTTTTTATCAGATCTATCATTTGCTTGGTTGATAGTTTGAATATCTTTAGTTAATCTTTGGTTTACTTGATTTTTGTAATTGCTGATTTCAGTTTTGTGTGATTTCAAAAGTTGGTCTTCTTCTTTTTGATATTTTTTAAAAGTTGCTTTTAACTGCTGCAAATCTCTATCAAATTTAACCTTAGTTTCTGAAACTTGATTAGCTAGTGAAAGTAGTTTAGCTTTATCATTTGTTTGTTTTTTAAGACTGTTGATTTCAGCTTTAAGAGCTTTTAGTTTTGTTTTTCTAACTTGTTTTAAATTACTTAACGCCATTTGATAAGCTCATTTAACTGAATCTTTTTCAGTAACACCAGCTAATAATCACAATCCATAACTAACACAAGTTATAACTGAACCAATAATAATAGCTAAAAAGAAATAAACTGTTTGAATTCCATAAGGAACTGCTCCTAAAATTCCAACAATTGGTCCACCATGAGCTGCAGTATCTTGAACTTTTAAAGCTCCAGCGATTCCTCCTGCTATAGCACTTCCTAAAACGTTACATAAAATAGCACGTTTAGGATCTCTAATGGCAAATGGTATTGCACCTTCACTAATTCCAATCATTCCCATAATTAGAGCAGCTAAACCCATTTGTCTTTCAGCTGAGTTAAAGAATTTTTTAAAAATAACAGTTGCTAGTCCCATGCCTAGTGGAGCAACTGGAATGGCAGCAGCCATCGCTCCCATTGGTTCATAAATTTGTTGAGTAATTAAAGCTGAACAAGTCACAAATGCAATTTTATTAATTGGCCCACCCATATCAAATCCAGCCATTGCTCCAACAAGAACACCTAAACCTAGTCCTAAAACTAAACCGATATTTTGTTTTTGATATGTTTGTTTAATAAAGTTAGAAAATTTTTCCATTACAAAACCAATAGGTGCACCAAGAGCATAAATAAATAGTAATGAAATTAAAATCCCTGCTGTTAGTGGTACAAAAAAGATTGGCATGGCTGGGGCTAAAGTTTTAGGACCTTTTCATGTGTTAACTCATCTAACAAAATACCCAACTACTAGTCCTGCAATAATTGCACCAACAAATCCCATTGGAGTTTGAATTTGATTTAACCCAGGAATTCAGTTTACAAAATTAGTTGCATTATTTCCAATAAAAGCACCAACCATTGCTGGAGCTATAGCAGATCTTCCGGCTATAGAATTAGCAATAAATCCTGCCAAAACTGGAATCATAAGCATAAATGCAGCTACTCCAATAGTTTCAATTACTTTTAAAAACCCAACAGGTGAGGCATTAGCACCATTAATTGCTTTTGTTACACCAACTGAAACAGATAAACAGATTCCCCCTAAAATAATGATAGGAACCATATAAGAAATACCAACTAAAACATGTTGTAAGATACCAGTTTTTTCTTCTTTTTGACGGTTTCTAATTTCAAAGTCTTTGTTTTTTGGTGATAAGACAACAGCACTTTCAAGTGCTTTTTGAATTGTTAATTCAGGATCTTTAATTGCTTCAGCAACTTTAGATTTATAAATTCTTTTACCCGCAAATCTTGATAAATCAACAGCTGTATCAGCTGCAATAATAACAACTTCAGCTTCTTTGATTTCTTTTTTTGTTAATTCAGTTCCGACACCCTTTGATCCTTGTGTCTCAACTCTAATATGATTATTTGTTTTTAATCCAGCTTGAAGTAACTTTTCTTCAGCCATATAAGTATGAGCAATTCCCACAACACATGAAGTAACTGCAACGATTTTATGATTTGATTTAGAAATCTTTACTTCTGGTTGGTCAAGATTTTTAGTACTAGTTGTTTGTTGTTGATTTTGTAAAGCTTCTAAAATAGCTTTATAAGTTCTTGATTTTTTTAATATTTCTTTAAAATCAGGATCAATAAGTTTTACTGCTATTTGGCTTAATAATTCAATGTGCTGATCACCATTAGAACCATCAACAACTAATAACGCAATAGCTACTTTAGTTTTTTGACCATCCATTGATCCCCAGTCAACTTCGTGTTTGAATCTAATTACAAAAACAGCAGTTCTTTTTAGTTGTTTGATTCTAGCGTGTGGGATTGCAAAACCGTCTTCAAATCCAGTTGATCCTTGCATTTCACGTTTTACAAAGCCATCAACTAGTGCTTTTTTATTTGTTAGTATTTTTAATTCGCTTGCTTTTTGAGCGATAAACTCAAATGTTTCTCTTTTTGTTTTAAGATCAACATCTAAAAATATAAAATCTTTATCACAAACTTTCTCTATCATGCTATCTCCTGTCTACAATTTTTATTATAATAAGCTTTTAGATCTTTAAATTGTAGTTATCATTTATTTTTAAGAGAAATAGATTTTAACAAGACAATTTTTACTACAAAATATCGTATTGATATAATAAAAAAGAAAAATTCTATTCATTTAGGAGGTAAGTATGTTTTATGGTATTACTACTGGAATAAGTGTATTAGTATTAATTGGTCTTATAGTTTTAGCAATAGTTTTAGATCGAAATTTTTTTAAAAGAATCTCAACAACTACAATTACTTTAATGGCAATGTTAGTAGCTTTAATTGTTTTACTAACAAACTGCATTGGTAATTCAGGAATTTTAGGTGCCCGTTTAATGCTAGGTAACTTTGTGTTGTTTTTATCCGGTATGTTGCTAGGTCCAGTTGGTGGAGCAGTAGTTGGAGTGCTAAGTTGAATTATCGGTCTTGCTTTTATTCAAACTTATATTCATACTTCAATTCTTGCAATGTATGTCTTATATGCAATGTTAGGCTCATTTGTATTTTTATTAAAACCTAAATCAAGATTTCAATTTGTTTATACTACAGTAGTTTTACTATTTATAGCAATGTTTTTAATGACTTTTATTGCGTTTCCAATTGCGCAATGATCATTTACAACAAAAAACATTCCTTTTCTAGCAGTGGTGCTATTTCCTAAAAAATTTATTGTCTTTCCAATTGATGTAGTTTTTGAAATTGTTTTGGTATTTGCTTGTTTTCAAACAGCTTTGATATTATTAAAAAACAGTCCAAATATTGAAAGTAAAATATGAGCTTTAAAAAAAACTGAAGGTCAGGACTTATTTAGAAAGAAAAACCCAGAATTACAACAATAATTATTAATACTACTTCTAAAACTATTTTAGAAATTTTTTTATTTAAATAAAAAACATACCCAAGGTATGTTGTTAGTTTGATTTGTTTAATGCTTGCTTAGCTGCATTAACTAATACTTTAAATTCTTCAGTGTTGTTAATAGCTAGTTCTGATAACATTTTTCTATTGATATCAATGTTAGCCAATTTCAGTCCATTCATAAATGTAGAATATGATAACCCTTCAGGTCTAACCGCAGCATTAATACGAACGATTCATAGTGATCTAAAGTTACGTTTTCTTTCTTTACGTCCAACAAATGCATAAGCCATAGAGCGAACTACTTGTTCATGTGCTTTTTTGTATGAAGATTTTTTAGTTCCATAATAACCTTTGGCACGTTTAATCCAACGTTTTCTTCTTGCTCTAGTTACTTTTCCAAATTTAACTCTTGCCATGTCTCACTTATCCTCCTAAATTATTTTTGAATTAAACCCTTTCAGTTTTTCATATCTGATTTACTTACAATAGTCATTTTTTCTAAATGACGTTTTTGTTTAGTAGTTTTACCTGTTGCACGGTGTGATCTGTAAGCTTTGCCTCTTTTTAATGTCCCATTTGGTTTAACAATAACACGTTTAGCTAAAGCTTTCTTAGTTTTCATTTTTGGCATGTCTATTCTCCTTGTCTTAACTAATTTTCTTAGGCACGATATACATATCTAAAAATTTAGTATTTAGTTTAGCTTCTTTTTCAATTTTAGCTACATCGCTAACTAATTCAAAAAATTTATTCAATGTTTGATGTCCTAAATCAATATAAATTACTTCTCTACCCTTAAATTTTAAAGACACTTTAACACGGTTTCCTTCTTCTAAAAATTCTTTAGCCTTTCTTGCTTTAGTTTCTAAATCATGCTGACCAATATTAACAGTTAATCTGATTTCTTTATTTTCAGTTTTAACCTGATTTTTTTTAGATTCTCTTAATCTTTTTTGTTGTTCATATTTGAACTTACCATAGTTTAACATTCTAGCAATTGCCACTCCATCAGGTTGAGTTCCAACTTGATATAAGTCTAGGTTTTTTGTTCTAGCTAAATCTAAAGCTTCACGCTTAGACATTACACCTAGTTTTTCTTTGTTTTCATCAATTACTAGAATTTGATTAGCTCTAATATACTCATTAATTGGTTCTTGATTTTTGATAGGTCTTGAATTTCTTTGTCTGTTGTCCATGCATTACTCCTTTAAAATAAAAAATGTGCCATTAAAGAATTAGAAAGCACACTTATTGCAGATAACTATTATAAAAAGTTATTACCATTTCGCTGTAATTGCTAGTGGTGAGCTAGTGCTTCTTCTTTAAACGAGTTAATTGTATACTAATTATCTTAATTATTCAATAAAAATTAAAAAGATCTCTAACTTTTTGATGCTAATAATTAATATAAGTTTAATTAAGAGTTAATTTTAAAATTTTTTAAAGTTGCTATTAAACATTAATAACTTAAAGATTAAAAAAATTAAATAAAAATGGTCTTGATTTAAATATCAAGTCCATTTTAAAACTATTAAAATTTTTTTAATTATTAGAAGAGTTAATTAACTAAAAATTACTCTTAAATTAAATTCAACTAACCTTAAAATGACTTTTAATTAAAAGATAAAATCAGATTATTTAAATTTAACTCACCACTAATAAATTATTTTAAAATTGCTACAACTTCACCGTATTTAACGTTTCCTGTTTTAACAATTTCAATTGTTTTTCCAGCAGTATTTGTAAAAATAACTGGCGTTTTCATTGAAGGAACTTTTTTAGCAATTTTTTTAATATCAACGTTTACTAGTTTGTCTTTTGCATTCACCATTTGATCTTGTTTAACAAATGTTTTAAATCCCTCACCGTTTAATTTTACAGTATCTAATCCGATGTGAACTAGAATTTCAACACCATTTTTTGCACGAATTCCATAAGCGTGTTTAGTAGGAAAAACAGTGACTAATTTTCCTGAAATTGGTGCATGAAAGATTTTTGTTTTAGGAATAATAGCAAATCCATCACCTAACATTTTTTCTTTAAATGCATCATCTTCAACTTGGTCTAATCCAATAAGTTCACCACTACATGGTGCAAGAATTTCAATAGTTTTCTTCTTAAATGGTCATCACATAATATACCTCTTTTTTATAATAAAAAAAATAAAATTATTCCAAAATAATTGTATCACTTAAAAATTAATAATTATAAGTAGTTTTTTAACAAAAAATAATTTAAAAAAGAATTAAAAAGAGTTAAATTAGTTTTATTTCAAAGAATTTAAATAATTATTAACTAGTTCTAAAACTTGTTGTTCAGTTTCACATTCCAAAGCTTGTGTTGCTAAGATTTCAGCTGATTTAGTATCAATTTTACTCATTAAAGATCGTGATTTTAAAACAGCTCTAGCACTCATTGAAAATGCGTCTAATCCCATTCCTATTAATAATGGTAGTGCTTGAATATCTCCAGCCATTTCACCACACATAGCAACTCATTTATGATTTTTGTGCCCACCATCAATTGTCATTTTAATTAGTTTTAAAATTGCAGGATTAATTGGTTGATATAAATATGAAACATTTTGATTCATTCGATCACTTGCCATTGAATATTGAATTAAATCATTAGTTCCAATTGAAAAGAAATCGGCATATTTACTAAATTGATCAGCATTAACTGCAGCACTAGGAATTTCAACCATCATTCCAATTTGTACACTTTGATCATAAACAATTTTTTGCTGATCTAGTTCTTTTTTACAATCTTCAACAAATTGTTTTGCTTGCTGAAATTCATCAACAGTTGCAATCATCGGAAACATAATTGCTAATTTTCCAAAAGCCGAAGCTCTTAGTAAAGCTCTAATCTGATCTTTAAAAATATCTTTGCGATCTAAAGTAAATCTAATTGCACGATAACCTAAAAAAGGATTCATTTCTTCAGGAAAGCTAAAATAAGATAATTTTTTATCTCCACCAATATCTAAAGTACGAATAATCACTAGTTTTTGATTCATAACAGTTAACACTTGTTTATAAGCTTGAAATTGTTCTTCTTCAGTTGGAAAGTGATCATTATCCATATATAAAAATTCAGAACGGAATAATCCGATTCCTTCAGCTCCAGAATCTAAAGTAGCTTCAAGATCATTTAATGAACCAATATTTGCTTCAATTAGCTTTTCAACACCATCTTTAGTTAAAGATTTTTTATCTTTAATTTTTTTTAATTCTTGTTGGGTCTTTTGATACTCTAAAACTTTTTGTTGATAATTAGTTATATCAGTAGAACTTAATTCTAATTCAACAATTCCAGCTGCCCCATCTAAAGCAATCATTTGATCATCTTTAACAATTTCAGTAATGTTTTTTAGTCCTAAAACAGCCGGTATTTCTAAGCTTCTAGCCATAATCGCAGCATGACTGGTTCTTGCGCCAATATTAGTTAAAAACCCTTTGATGTACTTTTTATCTAGTTGTGCAGTTTGACTTGGTGTTAGATCATCAGCAACCAATATCACTTCTTGATCAATTGTTGAAAGATCAACAATTTTAATATTTAAAATGTGCTTAATAATTCTTGCTGCAACGTCTTTAACATCAGCACTGCGTTCTTTAAAATATGGATCATCCATTGTTTGAAAAATCTCAAAATATTTATTAGTAATTTCTTGAGTTGCAAATTCAGCATTAACCTTTTCAGATTCAATTAAACTAGTAATTTCTTGTCTAATAGCCGGATCATTTGCAATATCAATATGAGCATCAAAAATAGCGGCTTTATCTTGACCAAGTTTTTTAGTTGCAATTACTTTTAAATTTTCTAAATCAGCAATCGATTTTAAAACTGCTTGGTGATATTTTGCAATTTCTTGTTCAACATTATTAATAAGAGTTTTTTTAATATTAATTTTTTCATCTTTAATGATTAACGCTTTAGCTATTGCAATACCTTCACTAGCACCGATTGCATTAAGTTGTTTAGCCATAATATCTTCCTGTTCTTGTTTACAAATATAATTTTAATTTTTAAATTTTAAAAAAAATAACTTACAAAAATTTTAAAGTTAATTTCTAGTCTTTTTTGAAAAATTCAATTTCTTTGATAGTTGATGATGATAGTGCTCTAGTTTGTGAACTACTTATAAAATAGATCACTTCAATATTAGGATCTAAGCTTTTAAAACCATCATAATATGCTAGTTCATAATCAAAATCATTTTTATTTCTTAAACCTCTAATAATGTATTTTGCATCTACTAATTTAGCAATATCAGTTGTTAATTTATCATCATTTCTAATCACTTCAACATTCTTGATGTCTTTAGTTACTTCAGTAATAAGTCGTACTCGACTATCTAGTTTAAATGAAGTGGTTTTATTAATATTTCTACTTACAACTATATATAATCTATCAAACAATAAGCTTGCTTTTCGAACTACATTTAAGTGTCCTTGGTGAAAAGGATCAAAACTTCCTGGATAAATTGCAATTTTCATAATAACCTCTATAAGATAACATATTAATTATATTCTTATTAGGTGATTACTAAAATAGCAGTTTAGTAAAAATAGCAACGCTTTGTTGCTATAAAAAGTACTATTGTTGATAATCTAATGCTAAAACTTGACTAATTATTCAATAAGCATGATTGTTAGTTGATTTTGATAGAGTAACTTCAAATTTCTTACCGATCTTTTTAACATGATCGTTATTTGAATCATGAGTTCTTATTAATTGGTATTTAATTTGATTGTGATTATAAGAAATTAATTTAGTTATTCATGAGTTATTTTGATAATATTGACCAGCTTGTTGATATTCTTTTTTAGCTAATTGTTTTTGTTTGTCTTTTAGAATTTCTTCTCAAGCATCAATTCCATAGATTAAAGAATTTTTATTCTCTAAACTTAATTTATATAAAGCATCATTTGCTTTTAACCCACCAATTAGTGTTGATAAACTATGTAAAATCGAACCAGTTAGATATTTGGTTTTATCATTACCAATTCCTAACAGAATTGATAATGGTGAAGCTGAACTATCGGTTTTACTAATTTTAATTTCACCAGATAAAGATTTATTATCCAATTTTAATTCAACTGAATCTCATAAAAAGTATGAGTTTTTAGGTATCTCAGTTGCTTCTTTAGTTTTATTATCAGCTGCATCTAAACTATTAAAAATAGTTGACAAAATGTTTTTATTATTAACAACTAAAACATTATTATTTTTAGCAGTAATCTTAATCGTTAATGATTTTAAAATATAACCTAATGCGGTTATGTCTAGATCAATTAGTTTATCAGAATATTTTTTATTGTGATTTAAAATCGTTTCACCAATTTGACTAAGCAAAGTACTTAGATTAATATCTTCAAGTTCTTTTAATCCTAAAAATGTTGATAACTTACTAATCGGTATTAAAATTTCAGATAAAGATTTGAAGTTTTTAAAAAAGGCTTTGTTATTAACTAGTTTTGATCCTAGATCCTGAATAGCTTGTCTTACATCAGCTAGTGATTTGATTTTTTCATTTTTACTATTTTCAGGATCTCTTAAAATCGCTTTGACAATTGGAAGTAGTGGATTATTATTATCTTTGTCATCAGGAACAAAGAATTTTGATCATTTTGTTGCAAAATCAACAGCAAAATTTTTGTTTTCAGTGTAAAGATTTTCAATTAAATCATATTTAGGAATTGCGCTGTGTTTTTTAGCATAATTTTCTATAAAATCAGCAGTACGCTTAAGATATTTTGGAAATTGCACTCTAAATTGACGAGTATCAGATATAAATTTATATTTTTTTAATTCTTGATAAATAGTTTCAAATGGTTTTAAAAACTTTCCAGCATATTTTACAATAAGATCACCAATCACTGGAGTTTGAAAGATTTGAGCATGTGGTAAGTTTAAAATATCATAAATAGAATATATCTTAGCTAAATTTTTTGGTCCTAAACCTAAAAACATTACTAGATTGTCTTCATTTTTATTTTTATCATCAAGATATTGGGTCTCTAATAAGTTATTAGAAATTCTAATCAGACTAGCAAGATTACTAAAAGCTTTATCAAGATCAAAATTCTTATTTTCTGATTTGTAAAAAATATGTTTGATATAGTTCGAAATAGTAGACAATAATTCAGATGATGTAAAAATAATATCTTTAAAGCCTTTAATTAAATTTGACAAAATTCCCTTGTTACCAAAAACATTAATATGACCATTAGCAATATTGTTTCATCACAAAACAGTTCAGTACTGAATATCAATTTTTAATTTATCATTTTCAAATTCAGGTTCAGCTCATTTAAAATTTTTATTACTAGTAGGTAAGTATTTTTTCAAAAGATTTGTTAAATTATCGGTAATTAATTTTTTAATATTTTCTTTGTGTTTATCAATATAATCTTCAATTTTTGGAATCACAAAACTTAAAGCACTAGTAGTTGATAATAAAGCTGATTGTATAGCATTTAAAATATCAAATAATAAATTTGATGTACCAATGTTTACTGGTTGGTCTTTAGATGTGAAATAGATTTTATCAGCATCAACTTTTTTAAAAATAAAATCTAAAAATCTCTTTCCTGAATTTTGGTTTTGAAAAACTAGTGACAATCCTTTTAAAAGAACTCCGAGATCTAATCGATTACTAGTTAAGGTTTTAAACTGTTGAGCGTCTATTGATTGGTTTAACAATTCAGCTATAGTTAGTTTAGGATTTACAACATAATAAGTAGCAAAAAATAATTCAGTTTTAAGATATCTTATTAGTGATGGTAAGACTTTTTTTAAAAATTTTTTAAAATCAAATTTTTCTTTAATTGCTTTTAAAATATTTTTAATTTTAGCTGTTATCTCATTATTATTAGCAAATTCTTTTTTAAAAACATCAATTATTTCTTGTCAAAAATATTGGATCAAATCATTTGCTAAGTTATCTTGATCATGATTAAAATATTTCTTATTTGTAATAACTTCTGAAATTTTATTTAAATGTTTATTAAACAACTGTCTGACAGTTAAATTTTGATAAAAGTTTGGTTCAAGCTGATCATCTGAAGATGAAATTAAAATATCTGCTATAGTTGATAACAATCCTTGGTTAGTTTCAACATATTTCACAAGAGTTTTAATAGCATTATTATTTTTAATAGCTTCAACTTCTTTAGTTGTTCTTAAAAAGTTTCTTTGTAATAAATTAACACCTAAATTAACTGTTGAACTTGACAATCCGCTAATAAATTTTTTAGCTAAATTAACAACACCAATAAAGTTATTAATGTTTTCTGGAATAATGTTTTGTGAATTAGTATTATTTATATCTTTAAGTTTATTTTTATCTTTTTTATCTAGATATTTAATATTATCGGTAAACAGATCTGTAGATTTACCAAAATAAGTTTGTAATAAATTACTAATTGTATCTTGACTTGAAGTATCAGATCTATCTTGCTTTCAAATAAAACTAGATCCAAACTCATCTGTTATCTTTTTGTTTGCTAAGGTTTTGTTAACATAATCTTTGTTAATTCCTTCTTGATCTTTTAGAATTTTACCTCTAACAGCATAAGAACTTAGTCTAACATAGTTTTGAATATTAGACATTAAACTTTGTTTTTTACTTTCAGTATAACTTAGTATAAAACCTAAAAAAGTGCTTATAACAACTAATAATATCAGAATTGAAACGTATCATTTTTTAAGAATTTTTAGTTTCTTAAACATTAATATACCTCTTTAATAACTTAAATGAAAATGAAAATTATTCACTATAAATTATATAGCAATGTGATATTTTTTGATTTTTAGAGTTTGTAGAATGCTTTAAAAATCTCTTAATCATAAGTACTTAAATTAGTTATTTAATACCTAAAATAACTTAACTAAATAGTACTTAATTAAATTATTTAGTAAATAAAAATAGCAACACTTATTGCTATCTTATTGTTGATAGTCTAATGCTAAAACTTGACTAATTGCTCAATATGCATGATTATCTGACTGTTTTGTTAGCATAACTTCAAATTTCTTACCAATCTTTTTAACATGATCATTATTTGAAACGTGTGTTCTTGTTAATTGATATTTAATTTCGTTTTGATTGTAAGATATTAATTTGGTTGTTCATGAGTTATTTTGATAATATTGACCAGCTTGTTGATATTCTTTTTTATTTAATTCTTTTTGTTTAAGTTTTAAAATTTCTTCTCAAGCATCAAGTCCAAAGATTAGAGAATTTTTATTTTCTGAGCTTAGTTTATATAAAGCATCATTTGATTTTAACCCACCAACTAGTGTTGATAAACTATGTAGAATTGAACCAGTTAGATATTTAGTTTTATCACTACCAATTCCTAATAGCATTGATAATGGTGAAGCTGAACTATCTGATTTATTAATTGTAGTAGATTTGTCATTTGTGATTTTGTTATCTAATTTCATTTCTACTGAATCTCATAAAAAGTATGACTTTTTATTTTTAATATCAACTTCGTCTCTTGTTTTATTATCAGCTGCATCTAAGCTTTCAAAGATTACTGCTAAGATGTTTTTATCTTTAAAAATTTGGTTATTTTTACTTTTAACAGTTACTTTAGTAGTTAGTGATTTTAAAATATAACCTAATGAAGCTAAATTAAAATCAATTAATTTATTAGGATATTTTTTACTGTAATTTAAGATCACATCAGCAATTTGTTTAAATAACTCAGTTATTTTAAGATCAGCTAGTTCGTTTATTCCTAAAAGTTTTGCCAACCTACTTACTGGTATATCAATATTTGATAATGAATTAAAGTTTTTATAAACAACATTTCCTTTAATTAAATTAGCACCAATTGTTTCAATTCCTTTTCTGATATCTTCTAGTGATTTAATTTGTTCATTTGAACCGCTAGGATCTTTTAAAACAGCTTTAACAATTGGTAGTAGGGGATTTTTTTGATCTGTACCATCAGGAACAAAAAAACTTGCTCATTGTTTTGTAAAATCAGTTATAAAGTTTTGATCTCTAGTATACAAATTCTTAACTAAGTCATATTTTGGTATTGCATTATTTTTCTTATAATAATCTTCAATAAACTTAGCAGCACCTAATATGTATTCTGGAAACTCTTGTCTGAATTTTGTAACATCAGTTATAAATTTATAATTTTTTAATTTTTCAAGAATATTTAAAATTGGCTTTAAGTGTTTTCCAACATACTTTTGAGCTATACCACCAACAACTGAGTTACTAAAGACACTAGCATGTGGTAAGTTTAAAACATCATAAATTGAATAAATTTTAGCTATGTTTTGCGGTCCTAAACCCAAAAACATTACTAGATTACTTTCGCTAGTATCATTTGGTTTAACATACTGAGCTTCTAATAAATTATTAGTTACTTTTAAAAGACTAGCTAAATTAGTAAAAGCTTTTCTGAAATCAAATCTTTCTTGTTCTCCTCTATAAAAGATATCTTTTATATAATTTGAGATAGTAGTTAAGATATCTGATGATGCTAGAATAATGTCTTTAAAACCTCTAATCATATTTGTTAGAAGTCCTTTATCTCCAAAAAAGTCAATATGACCATTAGCAACATTATTTCATCATAAAAAGTAATATTGAATATTAATTTTTAATCTGTCACCATCAAATTCAGGTTGAGCTCATCAAAGATTTTCATTGTTACTTGGTAAGTATTTTTTAAAAAAATCAGTTAAAGTTTTAGTAATTAAAGTTTTTATCTTTTCTTTGTTTTCTTTTAGGTACTCTTCAATTCTTGGAATTACAGATTTTAAAGCACCTTTAGCTGATAGTAAAGATGATTGCACAGCATTTAAAATATCAAATAATAGATTTCCAGTACCAATATTATCAGGTGGGTTTGTGGTATCAAAATAGATTCTAGAATAAACTCCTTTTTTAAAAATAAAGTCTAAAAATCTATTACCTGATTTTTGATCTTGAAAAATCAATGACAATCCTTTTAGAATAACACCTAAATTTAGTCCTCCATTTGTTAGAGTTTTAAATTGCTCAGCAGTTGCTGATTGTTCTAGTAATTGATTCATTGATAGATTAGGATTAGTAACATAATAAGTAGCAAAGAATAATTCAGTTTTAATGTAATTTATTAAAGCTGGTAGTAATTTTTTAATTCATTCTTTAACATTAAATTTAGTTTTAATATTTTTTAAAATTACTTGAATTTTATCTAATAAATTAGTATTAGTTTTATCAAATTCAGTTTTTACTATTTGTATTATTTCTTTTCAAAAATATTCAATTAAATCATTTGGTAAATGATCACGATCATGATTTGTATGTCTTTTACCTGTAATGATTTCTGAAATATTATTTAAGTGTTTATAAAATACTCGTCTAACAGTTAATCCTTGATAAAAACTAACATCACTATTTTTTGATGAAGAAATTAAAATATCTCCTATAATTGATAACAATTCTTGGTTATTTTCAACATATTTTACAAGAGTTTTGATAACACTATTATTTTTAATTACATCAACTTCTTTAGTTGTTCTTAAAAAGTTTCTCTGTAATAAATTAACACCTAAATTTACTGTTGAACTTGACAACCCACTAATAAATTTTTTAGCTGAATTAACAACACTAATAAAGTTACTAATATTATCTGGAGTAATGTCTTGGATATTAGTTTTTTGTATGTCTTTAAGTTTATTTTTATCTTTTTTATCTAGATATTTAATATTATCTGTAAACAGATCTGTAGACTTACCAAAATAAGTTTGTAATAAATTACTAATTGTTGTGGCTTCATTTGAGCTATTAGATTTATTTTGTTTTCAGATAAAGTTAGGGCCAAACTCATCAATTATCTTTTTGTTTGCCAAAGTCTTGTTAACATAATCTTTATTAATTCCTTCTTGATCTTTTAGAATTTTACCTCTAACAGCATAAGAACTTAATCTAACATAGTTTTGAATATTAGTCATTAAACTCTGTTTTTTGCTTTCAGTATAACTTAATATAAACCCTAAAAAAACACTTATAGCAACTAATAATATTAGAATTGGAATGTATCATTTTTTAAGAACTTTCAATTTCTTAAGCATTAATTTACCCCTTTTAAATTACCTAAATAAAAATAAAATTTAACAATTTAAATTATATAATAATCTAATATTTTTTGGATTTTTAAAGTCTATAAAAATGGTTTGAAAATCCAGCTTATAATTACACTAAAAATTACTTACATTTGCAACTAAATTATTAATAAATAAAAATAGCAACACAAGTTGCTATAAAAATTCTATTCTATGGTTAATAATCTAATGCTAGAATTTGACTAATTACTCAATAAGTATGATTGTCTGGTTGTTTAGTTAGCATAACTTCAAATTTCTTACCAATTTTTTTAACATATTGATTGTTTGAATCATGAATTCTTATTAATTGGTACTTAATTTGATTGTGATTATAGGAAATTAATTTGGTTGCTCAGGCATTATTGTTATAATATTGACCAGCTTGTTGATATTCTTTTTTATCTAATTCTTTTTGTTTTGTTTTTAAAATTTCTTCTCAAGCATCAATTCCAAAGATTAGAGAATTCTTATTTTCTAAACTTAGTTTATATAAAGCATCATTTGATTTTAACCCACCAATTAGTGTTGATAAACTATGTAGAATTGAACCAGTTAGATATTTAGTTTTATCATTACCAATTCCTAATAGCATTGATAATGGTGAAGCTGAACTATCTGATTTATTAATTTTAATTTCTCCGCCAGATAAAGATTTATTATCTAATTTTAATTCAACTGAATCTCATAAGAAATATGAATTTTCGTTTTCAATATCTTCAGGATCTTTAGTTTTATTATCAGCTGCATCTAGGCTTTCAAGAATTACAGCTAAAATATTTTTATCTCTAAAGATTTCTCTTCCTTTGCTTCATGCAGTTACTTTAGTAGTTAGTGATTTTAAAATATAACCTAATGAAGCTAAATTAAAATCAATTAATTTATTAGGATATTTTTTATTGTTATTCAAAATAACATTAGCAATTTGATTAAATAGCTCAGTTATTTTAATGTTAGTAAGCTCTTTTATTCCTAAAAAACTTGCTAATTTACCTATTGGTACTTCAATATTTGATAATGAGTAAAGGTTTTTATAAAAGACATTTCCCTTAATTAATTTAGCACCAATTTCTTCAATTCCTTGTCTTATATCTTGTAGTGTCTTGATTTTTTCACCATTACCACTAGGATCTTTAAAAATAGCTTTAACAATTGGGAGTAATGGATTGTTTTGATCTGTACCATCAGGAACAAAAAAACTTGCTCATTGCTTTGTAAAGTTTGCTATAAAGTTTTGGTCTTTAGTGTATAGATACTTGATTAAGTCATACTTTGGAATTGCTTCATTTTTGTTGTAATAAGTTTCTATAAAGTTAGCGGAATTTAGTATGTATTTTGGAAAATCTTCTCTAAACTTTTCAACTTCTGTTATGAATTTATAATCTTTTAATTTTTTAAGAACACCCAAGAATGGTTCTAAGTATTTTCCAGTATATTTTTTAACTAGACTACCAATAATAGGATTACTAAATACACTAGCATGTGGTAAATTTAAAACATCGTAAATAGAATATACTTTAGCTATACTATGTGGCCCTAAACCTAAATAAATAACAAGATCATCTTCTCTATTGCTGTCAGCAACATACTGAGCTTCTAATAGACTATTAGAGACTTTAAGAAGATTAGATAAATTAGTAAAGGCGCTTTTAAAGTCAAAGCTTTGTTCTTTTCCTCTATAGAAAATATGTTTTATGTAGTTTGAGATAGTACCTAATATATCTGATACTGACAATATAATATTTTTAAAACCACTAACAAGATTTGTTAGAAGTCCCTTGCTTCCAAAAAAGTCAATATGCCCACTAGCCACATTATATCAAGACAGCAAAAATTTATATTGAATATCAATTTTTAGTCTATCTCTTTCATCAAATTTAGGTTTATCTCACCAAAGATTGTCTTTATTTCCGCTTGAATCATTTCCACCTGGTATATATTTATTTAAAAAATGTGTCAAGGTTTTAGTAATTAAATCTTTAATGTCTTGCTTTTTTGATTGTATGTATTCTTGAATTTTTGGAATAACAGATTTTAAAGGACCTGTTTTTGATAGTAAAACTGATTGAACAGCATTTAAAATGTCAAAAATTAAATTTCCAGTACCTAAGTTTGGTGGTTGTTTTTCTGAAGTAAAGTATACTTTAGAATGATCAGCTTTTTTGAAAACAAAATCTAAAAATCTATTTCCATGCTCTTGATTTTCAAAAACTAATGACAATCCTTTTAAAAGAACTCCTAAATTTAATCCCCCTTTAGTTAGAGATTTGAATTGATCAGCACTTGCTGATTGACTTAACAGCTGCTCTATAGTTAGTTTAGGATTTACAACATAATAAGTAGCAAAAAATAATTCAGTCTTTATATATTTCACTAAAGCTGGTAATAATTTTTGTATTCAATCTTTGATATCAAATCTATGTTTAATATTTATTAAAATCTGTTGGATTTTATATAGTAAATTACTTTCTTTGTTATCAAATTGAGCTTTTACTATTTTTGATATTTCATCTCAGAAATATTCGATTAAATCATTTGGAAGATGGTCTTCATTATGATTATTGTGTTCTTTTTTTGTAATAATTTTTGAAATCTCGTTTAACTGCTTATTAAATAGTTGTTTAACAGTTAAACCGTTATAAAAACTAGAATCACTATCATTTGATGAAGAAATTAAGAGATTGGCTATGGTTGATATTAGACCTTGGTTACTTTCAATGGCATTAACAAAACCTCTGACACCACCATTATTTCTAATAGCATCAACTTCTTTATCTGTTTTTAAAAAGTTTCTTTGTAATAAATTTATTCCTAAATTTACTGTTGAACTTGACAACCCACTAATAAATTTTTTAGCTGAATTAACAACACTAATAAAGTTACTAATATTATCTGGAGTAATGTCTTGGGTATTAGTTTTTTGTATATCTTTAAGTTTATTTTTATCTTTTTTATCTAGATATTTAATATTATCTGTAAATAAATCTGTAGATTTACCAAAATAAGTTTGTAATAAATTACTAATTGTTGTGGCTTCATTTGAGCTATTAGATTTATTTTGTTTTCAGATAAAGTTAGGGCCAAACTCATCAATTATCTTTTTGTTTGCCAAAGTCTTGTTAACATAATCTTTATTAATTCCTTCTTGATCTTTTAGAATTTTACCTCTAACAGCATAAGAACTTAATCTAACATAGTTTTGAATATTGGCGATTAAGTTATGTTTTTTATTTTCACTATAACCTAATATAAAACCTAGAAAAGCACCTATAACAATTAATAATATTAAGATTGGAATGTATAACTTTTTAAGAATTTTCAGCTTCTTAATCATTAATTTACCCCTTTTAAATTGACTAAATAAAAATGAAAATTAAACTTATATAATGTTAAATTATATAATAATATTTTAGCTTTTTGATTTTTTAGAATTTGTCAAGACTAGACTCAAACTTGATCTTAAGTTTCAAATTCAATTTTTAACAATTACAATTAATGATTAAAACTATTAATTAAATAAAAATAGCAACGCTTGTTGCTATAAAAAACCTATTGCTGGTAGTCTAATGCTAAAACTTGATTAATTGTTCAATACGAATGATTATCTGGTTGTTTAGTTAGCATTACTTCAAATTTCTTACCAATCTTTTTAACATAGTCATTATTTGAAGTATGAGTTCTTGTTAATTGATATTTAATTTGATTATCAGTATGAGAAATTATTTTAATTTTTCAAGAACTACTTACATAATATTGACCAGCTTGTTGATATTCTATTTTATCTAATTCTTTTTGTCTAGCTTGCAAAGTTGCTTCTCAAGCATCAAAGATAAATAGAGTTGAATTTTTATTTTCTAAACTTAGGTTGTATAAAGGGTCTTTAGCGTCTAATCCACCAATTAGTGTTGATAAACTATGTATAATTGAACCACTTATATATTTTGCTTGGTTATTTCCGATTTTTAATATTCCTAATAGAATTGTTAAAGGTGAAACAAGATTATCAATTTTTTTAATTGGAATTGCTCCATTGGTTATAGATTTACCATCTAATTTCATTTCAACCGAATCTCATAAAAAGTATGAATTTTTGGGAATTGCTGCTGGATCTTTATCTTTATTGTCTACCGAATCTAGGCTCTCAAAAATTGTTGAGATTATATTTTTATCATTAACCTTAATAACACCTTCACTTTTAGCTGTTACTTTAATAGTTAGTGATTTTAAAATATGACCTATTGCAGCTATGTTAAAAGCAATGATTTTATCAGGATGTTTTTTGTTGTGATCTAAAATAGTTTCACCAATTTGATCAAATAAAAGACCTAGTTTAATATCTCTTAGTTGTTTTAATCCTAGAACTTTAGCTAGCCTATTCATTGGTATAACAGTATTTGATAAAGTTACAAAATTTTTATAAAAAGCATCATCACTAATCAATTTAGCCCCAGAGTTTGCGATCTCATTTTTGACATCAGCCAAAGTTTTTATTCTTTCTTTTTCTCCATTGATAGGATCTCTTAAAATTGCTTTAACAATTGGTAATAATGGGTTATTAGTATCATTAACATCAGGAACAAAGAAGTTAGCTCATTTTTTCGTAAAATCAGTAGCAAAGTTTCCGTTTTCAGTATAAAGATTTTCAACTAAATCATATTTAGGAATTCCGTTGTTTTTTTCATAATATGATCCTACAAACTCAGCAGCTTTTAGAATATATTCTGGAAATTGTTTTCTAAACTCTTTAGTGTCTGTTATAAAACCATATTTTTTTAATTCATTGTGAGCATTGTTAAATGGTTCTAAATATTTTCCCACAAAACCTTTAATCAAATTACCAATAATTGGAACAGTAAATACTCTAGCATTTGGTAAGTTTATGATGTCATAAATAGAATGTATTTTAGCTATATCTCCTGGTCCTAAACCTATAAATATCACAAGATTCCTACTATTTTGATTAATATATTGTTCTTCGAATAAATCGTTTGATATTTTAAGAAGATTAGATAAACTTGTAAAAGCCTTTTTAAAATCAAAATCTCTTTCTTTATCTCTATAAAAGATGTGTTTTAAATAGTTTGAAACAGTTGCTAGCAATTCAGATGATGCAAGTGTAATATCTTTTAAACCCCTTATAAGGTTTGAAATAAGCCCATTGTTATCAAAAAAATTAATATGTCCATGAGCAACATTAGCTCAAAGCTTTCGAAAAATAGAAATAGTGTTATACTCAATCTTAAACTCTAGTTCATTATTATTAAACTTAGGAGTCTGTCATCGTAACTTTTTTGCATTTCCATTGTTATTATTTCCACCAGGAATAAATTTTTCTAATAGATCAGTTAAATTCTTAATAATCAGTTCTTTTACCTTATCAGTGTTTTGTTTAATGTATTCTTCTATTTTAGGAATTACAAAATCTAAAATTCCGGTAATTGATAATAAAGATGCTTGCACAGCATTTAAAATATCAAATAATAGATTACCAGTACCAATATTTGCTGGTTGATCTTCTAAAGTGAAATATATCTTACTAGGATCAACTTTTTTAAAAATAAAATCTAAAAAGCGATTACCTCACTCTTGGTTTTGAAAAACTAGTGACAATCCTTTTAAAATTACTCCCAAATCTAAAGATCCGGTAGTTAATGCTTTGAATTGTTCAGCACTTGCTGATTGATCTAATAATTGGTTTATTGTTAGGTTAGGATTAACAACATAATAAGTCGCAAAAAATAATTCAGTTTTAAGATATCTTATCAAAGCTGGGATTAATTGATCTTTTCACTTTTTAAAATCAAACTTAGCTTTAATGCTGTTTCAAACACTTTTAAACTTTTCGATTATATCTTTTTTTTGAGCAAACTCAGTTTTAATAATTGTTATTATTTCATTTAAAAAGTATTGAATTAAATCATCTGGTAGATTATCTTGGTTATGATTAAGAATTTTTCTACCTGTAATAACTTCTGAAATATGATTTAATTGTTTGTTAAATAACTGTCTAACAGTTAAATTTTGATAAAAACTAGCATCATTATCAATATTTGATGATGAAATTAAAAGATTGGCTATGTTTGCAAATTTAGTTTGATTCTTTTCAACATAACTAATAAATTTTTTAACAATTGGATTTTGTTTGATACTATCAACTACTTGTTGATCTTTTAAAAAGTTTTTTTGTAATAGGTTTAAACCTAAATTAACTGTTGAACTTGACAACCCACTAATAAATTTCTTAGCAGAATTGATAACACCAATAAAGTTATTAATGTTTTCTGGCACAATATTTGCTGAATTGGTGTTTTGTATATTTTTAAGCTTATTATCTTTTTTATCTAGATATTTAATATTATCGGTGAATAGATCTGTAGATTTACCAAAATAAGTTTGTAACAGACTACTAATTGTATCATCATTTTTTGGATCAGTGTTATTTGGTTTTCAAATAAAACCATCATTAAATTCATCTGTTATTCTTTTATTTGCTAAAGTTTGGTTAACATAATCATCATTAACACCTTCTTGATCTTTTAAAATTTTACCTCTAACTGCATAAGAGCTAAGTTGAACATAATTTTTAATATTAGTCATAAAGTCATGGGTCTTACTTTCTGCATAACTTGAGATAAACCCTACAAAAGCACCAAGTACAACCAATAGCAATAGAATTGGAATGTATCACTTTCTATAGGGTTTGAGTTTTTTAATCATTTATTTGCTCCTTTATAAAAATTCTAAATAAAAGAATAAATAATAAGCCCTAATGATTTTTATACATTATCTATTATATAATATTCGTATGTTTTTTATAAGTGCTTGAAATTTATCGGGTGTAGTATAAAAATAAATATAGGCCTTATCAGAAATTAGGAAAGATTATGCGGAATTTATTTTTAATGATAAAACAAGGTATGAAGTGGATCTTTAAGTTAAAACTTCAACTAATTATTATTATGTTGTTAACTTTTATAGCTTCTACTATTCTTACCATTTCATTTACTACTAACCAAAGACTTGAAAATGAATATAATACTGTAGTTAATAATAATAGATCTCCTGAGTTTGACTCAACTTATAATATTGGAGTTGGTCCCAAAGCTAAACCAGAAAAAAATGATTCATTATTCTTACCGATTTTTGACTTTGTCAAAAAAACCTGGACTGGGTTAGAAGGTTCAACTCATAATTACAACTTAGTTTTTAATAGTGCTTATGATAATACTTTATTAACTAAGGCTGTTGCTTCTGAAGATTTTAAAAAAGCCTGGATTAGTTACGAAGGTATGTATGATCTTTGAGATAGCGATGTTAATGTTTCGAAAAACCAAGAAAAATTTGACTTTGCTATTAATGATGCAATATTTAATACAATGGTAAAATTACTTTCTAACAAAAAAAATGAGAGTGAATATAACGCCATTAGAAACACTCTGATTGACAAATATACAAATAAAAATCCTGACTGATATAAACCTTTTTTAGAAAAAGATAGTAAAAGTAATTGATTAACTTTTATAAACAACACTAAAAAATATAATGAAATCAAACAAAAATTCCCTGAACACCTAAAAATTTATAATTATTCTTATTATGCTTTTGAGTCAGTATCTCAATACCTATTTAAAACTGTTCGCTTTTTTTTAGATAATCATCAATTAAGAGAATCTACACTAAAAAAGATAATGTCTGATAAAAAGAAGACAGCTATGTTCCTTTATGAATTTATGTTTGGATTAGCTTATGAGAAAGATAAACCAACTAATGAAGGTAAGAATTATGTAATAGGAAAAGATCTATCAAAAAGATATTCAATAACTTTTGAAAGATCATTATCTCAAGAAGGATTCAAAAACTTAAATGTTTTAAATAAAAAAGAAGATACCGACGAAATAATTAATAAAAAATTCGAAGATCTTATTGTTGAAAGAGGTTTTAGAGGTGTTCTAAGACCATTGGTTGTTGAAATTTCAAAGAATGGATCAGATCGTACAATTGATAAACTTTTCTACTTTTCTGAAACTAGAGAATTAGAAGGTGTTTTGTCTAATACAAATAAATACACTCAAAATTCACAAGAATTGCCTTTATCATTTAGAAACGATGATTTAGTACAACTTTTAGCTGTTAATGCTGATCCGTTTGCAAATATAGGTAAGAAATCTGTTAATTTCTTTACTGACACTTTAAGCACAGAATATACAGAACTTAAAAAAGAGGTTCAAAAAGCAATTCCAAAACAATTTCCAATTACTTCAGCATTTTTAACTCATAATTACTTATCTGCTATTGGTAATGGATATGACTTATACATAAGACCAGAAGTTGTTTATGTAGATCCTACAACTAAAAAGACTTTTAGAGTTGTAGATATTTCAGACACTAACTTTACAAATTATGCTATTTTAAATGGTCAACTTCCAAGAGCACCTAGTGAAATAACTTTAAGCAAACAATTTGCAAGAGCAAATAAAATTAAAATTGGAGAAAGTATTAAGCTAGGTTTTGCAACAGGATTAATTGTTACTGGATATGCAACTGATACTTATTCATTCTTCCCAACTTCAGATCCAAAAGTTCCTCTACCTAAATCTAGTTCTGGTGGTTTAGTTTATGCAACCAGAAACACAATTAGAGAAATGCTAGGTGCTCAAGATAAAGGAGATAACAATGATAGCAGTTCTATTTTCAACTTTTTCTTGTTTAAAAAAAATAGTGGTGCAAGCTTAAGAAATGTTTATCTAGATCAGTTTTCAGATTCTACTAAAATTAGACAAAATATTAATGCTTATGGTAATAATGATATAGAACCAAGTACTTTTTATTCTCAATCTGAGTTTGATAAATCATTCTATTCATTAAACTGAACATTGTATAAAAAAGCAAGTAAATGATATTCATTAACCTCATTTTTAACAGCAATTGTAATTGCTTTTGTTACTAGTTTAGCTGTCTTTTTTGGGGTTTATAAATCAATTAAAAGTAATGCAAAACAAATTGGTATTTTAAAAGCTAATGGGGTTTATGCAAGAGTTATTTCAACTTCATATTTATCTTATGCAGTTATTTTAACTATTCTAGTAATTCCAATAGGTTGGATGATAGGAACTATGCTACAAGTTCCATTCATTGCAATTTTTCAAGATTATTTTGGAATTAGAACAGATATTATTGCATATAACGCAACTGCTCCGTTATGAACATTTCTAATCTTTGGAGTAATACTTGGTGCTTTTTCTTATCTAGTTGCTTTATTAAATATTAGAAAACCAACTCTTGATATTATTAATCAAACTGATAAATGAAGTAAACCAGTAATTACTGACTGATTTAATGACAAAGTCTTTAGAACAGTTAAATTCAATAGAGTATTAACTTTTAAACTAGCTGAAGCTGGTAAAAAACCTTTATCTTTACTAATTGGATTATTAATTGTTGGAACATTATTTATTTCAATAGGTATTGCCATACCATCAATGGCTTTAAATGCTAAAGATAAATATTTCCAAAATATAAATTATAGTAATGAATATAATTTAACTTCAAGTTTAACCAATTCTCCTTTAGGTAAAGATTCTATTAATATTTGAAATGGTCCAGCTGATGACAAGAGCTTTAAAAAAGCAACTGAAGCTGGTGTATCATTAGATTATTATGACAACCCAAATGACTATACAAGCTCAATTCAAAACACTTCTGCTTTACCTCAACTAATTTATGATATAAGTTATGCAGAAGGTCCAAAGACTGTTACTCCTTTAAAATCATTTGTAGATAGTTATTTTAGAAATAGTAAAAATAATGATTTATATGAGAGATTGCTAGGTTGATTAAGTTATCAAATAACTATTGCTAATGGTAGATCATTATCAATAGGTTCAGTTGAACAATTGTATTCATATTTCTTTAATAATGATGATATAAGTAAATATGTAATTGATGATAAGCACAGATTAGAAGAAGCAAATGCAGCTTCAGAGCCTTTAACACAGTTTGCAGGTCAACTTTTAAAAATACTATTTGATGCAAAAACTAATATTTCAAGCGATTGAAAAGAACAAATGTTAGATTTCTTATTTGCTTATACTCCAACATTTGTTAAATCTCATCTAACTTCTGGATCTAGAAAAGAACAACTAAGTCTTGGATTCCAAATACAAAACATTATTCCTGATAAAGATCAATTAGCAACTGTGTTTGATCCATTATCAAATAACTCAAAAGCTGGTTATAGTATTTTAGGAATAGATAAAACACAAAAATCATTTGATATTGATTCAAGTACTAAAGATAAAACTTTCTTATCAGTTGAAGCAATTCAACAAATCAATAAGGTTGTAAACCAACCCAAAGGTTCTATAAAAAATGATATTTATCATCAATCAATAAAAATATATGATGCTAAAACAAATACACTAACAATACCTGCTGTTTTAAATAAAACATTATCTGCTAAATTTAATTCAAACAAATCTATTTTTAATAATATTTCAACTAATAATACTCAGTTAATGTTTAAAAATAAAAATGGTCAATTCCAAGCCCTGCCAAGACAAGCTTGAATTTATGATGATACTGATTATGCAAACACTGATTATGCAAAACAGAATAATCAAATAAATAAATATTTAAATAGTCAAGATATTTTAAATAATTATGAAAAAGTATCTGGAAATAAAGATCAAAATAATCTTGGAACTGATCGTTATTATTTAAATCCTTATAATTTAGATACAAATAAATTCACTCAAAAACAAGTGATTGATATCTGATCTAAAGAAAAAGAAAAGCAAAAGAATAATGGTATTGTTGCAAATTCGCCAATGTTTGGAGACTTCATTATTAATAACAAAGGTAAGATATTAGGTTCATTTATAAGACCATATTACCAAATGAGAAACTTGTTACTGTTTATTCCTAAATTAGATGAGGTTAACTGAAAAGAATTTGCAACTTATGCAAGTTATTGACAAATATATAAAGACCCAAAAACTGTTTATAGAGAATTTGAAAACGATTTATCAAAAGAAGATGAAAATACAAGAAATAAAAAGCAACCTGCAATAAGTTTAATTAAAAATGGCCAGGTTCCAAAATCAATTAAAAATGCTTGATCTTCAGTTTTAGAAATAAAAGATAATACAGAATTCTTAGCTATAAGACCATATGATCTTTCACTTGATCAAGCAAACGAGCATAAAGAAACTGATGGAAAAGAACGCCGTGCGTTTGATTACTTTAACTTTGATAGTCAAGGTAAGATCACTGGTGTTAAAGAACACTCATCAGAAAGCATATTAGAAGACTTAATCTTAAAAGGTATTTCTCACTTCTATCGAAGAGCAGTTGGACAAAGAAGTGGAGTAGCTGCTTTATTAAAACTAGAAAACAGTAAAGTAAGTTATGTTAATAAAGATCTAAAGATAAGATTTAAAAATATTGGAGAACTTGAGTTATACGGAAAAGCTCAAGCAATCATAGATTCTGACTTAGCAAATATGATCTTTGGTTATGATATTTCAAGATCAACAAACTACAACTACAATCCATTTGATACTAAAAACCCAATTGGTCAACCTGGTAAGTACTTTACAAAATACAAAACAACAAGTTGAAAGAAACAAAATATTAACCAAGCGTGAAAAGAAACCTTCTTGGGTCATGAAGATGCCTATACTCACTCACCACACTATTATTTCAATACCTTGTATTCTAATATTGAAGAACCATTAGGGATTACAAGTTCTGTATCGATTATTGCAGATAAAAAAATTGGTAACACTATTTTAGATATTACTAACTTTAGTGATTACAAAGCTTCAATTACAAACTTACAATTTACTTCAGAAATTAAGCAATTATTAGATCAATTAGCAAAAACAGCAATTTATGTGGCAGTTATTATCATTCTATCTGTAGCATTAGCTGCTGGGTTATTAATTATGTTAATCGCTGATGTCTATATCTCAGAATATAAAGCATTTATGATTATGCTACGATCAATGGGATATACTAATGCAGAAATTGTTGATTTCACTTTAAGAGTGACAGTTGTTATTAGCTTATTAGTAATTACATTGACTCTATCTGCGGTATTTGGCTCTATAAATATTTTAAGCACTGCTTTATATGCCAAAGGCATAGTAGTTCCTATTGGAATTAAGTGATGATCTCCATTTATTTCAATAATAATAGTTGGTTCATCATTATTTGGATCATTATGATTATCAACTAGAAGTGTTAGAAAAGAAGATGTAAGTGTCGCTATTCATGCTAATCAATAGTTAAAACTTAATAAATTAGACCAAGTATTTATTTGATATTTGGTTTTTTATTATCAAGTTTTATTAACTATTGATTGATAACTTTAACTAATCCAATAATTTATAAAGATCTTTATTAACTTATTTATCATAAATCCTTTAAATAATTAATACTCTTAACCATAATAGTATTTAAACTACTATTATCTTTTGATCAGAAATAACTTTATAAAAATTAATCTTTACTGCTATTTAACTATTTTCAAAATTATGTTTCATATTTGCTAAACAATTTTTAATAACTGTTTTAAAACAATCTATAAACTTTAAGTTGTATAAATAGATGATTTGTTAGTACAAAACAATTGTTATTTATAACTAGCCAGATGGTCTAATTATTAAACAAAGTGATCTTAATTAGATATATGAAATCTTATAATCTTAAAGATAACTAGAATCTTTAATGCTTTAAAAAATCTTTGTTAGAATCAAAATACTTTATCTTAAAACATAAATTAATTATTAGATTACAAAAACTTTAGCTTTAACTATTGGTTTAGAAGAATTAATAACTACTGATTTTGTTAAGAAATAATTAGATAGCAACATAAGAGTTGGATATACATTAATTTAATGATAAATAAACTTAGAAAAGCTAATATCTTTTAACTAGAATAGCTTAAATAGCTATGATCTTTATTATTCAACATAGTTGTTGAAGCATTACTACATGCTATAACTAATATCATATTATTTTATTTAAAACTGATAATCTTTAAGATTTTTAACTGTTTAAATAAACTTATTTATTTATTTATTTATTTATTTATTTTTCTAGTTATTTAAAAATATCTATTATTTCAATCTATTCTATTTAAGTGCTTGTTAAGTTATTATTAATAAGTCATTAAATGCTACTAATTGTAATCTCTGTCATAGACAATTCCTAGTATTAACTAACTTATTTTAAACTTGATTCTAATAGCTATCGATCATCATTTTATAACAATTAGCTTATTAACTATATAGTTTTAAATTAAAAAAGCGCTAATAATAGCACTTGTTATTAAATTAGCTAATAAACTAATTTAATCTAATTTTAATAGTTGTTAAGTGTAAAAATGATCCCAAAATTTAGGATCATTTTATCTTATTATTTTGTTAAATTTAAAGTATCTAAACAAATCATTTTTTCTTCATTTGTTCTAATCGCATAAACTGGTAGTTGAGAATTGTTTGTTGAAATTAAGTTAAAATCATCATATTTAGTTTGATTTTTAGCTTGATCTAATTCAACTTTTAATAACTTAACTTTTTGAATGATTAGATCTCTAATCAGACTTCCGTTTTCTCCAACTCCAGCAGTAAAGACAATCCCATCAATATCATCTAAGTAATTAGCATATTTAACAATAAAATCAGCAACTGTTTGAGTGTATTTTTCAATGGCAACAATAGCTTTAGGATCATGATTTTGATATGCTTGTTCAACATCTCTCATATCAGCTGAAATAGTGCTCATTCCTAATAATCCTGATTCTTTATTCAAAGCTTTAGTAATTTCAAAAACATCAGTATTTAGTTCTTTAGCCATATACTCAATAATTGATGGATCAATATCACCACTACGGGTTCCCATCATCAAGCCTGATAAAGGAGTTAGTCCCATTGATGTGTCATATGATTGACCATTTTTAACACAACAAATACTTGCTCCGTTTCCTAAATGACAAATAATTAAGTTTAGATTTTCAGATTTTTTATTAAAAATATTTTCACATTTTGAAGTTATGTATTGATAACTAATACCATGAAAACCATATTTTCTAACATTATGTTTTTCATATCACTTGTATGGAGTAGTATATAAATAGTTTATCTCTGGCATTGTTTGGTGAAATGCTGTGTCAAAACAAGCTACTAGTTTAGCTTTAGGCATTAGTTTAGAAACTGCTTCAATAGCTACGATTGCTCCTGGATTATGTAATGGAGCTAATTTAACATTTTTTCTAATTTGTTCTAAAAGGTTTTGATCAATAACTGATGATTTAGAAATTTTTCCGCCATGAACTACTCTAAATCCTACAGCAGTAATTTCTTCAACATTTGCAATAATCTTTAGTTCAATTAGTTTATCTAAAATTAATTGAATTGTTGATTCGTGATCTTTTAATTCGGTTTCATAAAGATATTTTTGCTCATGATGTTCAAATTTTAATCTTCCATTATCAATACCAATTCTTTCAGCTAAACCATCTAAAATAGCTACTGGTTCATTTTTAATATCAAATAACTTAAATTTAATTGAACTACTTCCTGAGTTAACTACAAGAATCATCTCGCTACTCCTTTGTTATGATAAGTGTAAAGTCATAATAGCTGTATTTAAAACATCAACTAAAGTTGCTCCACGACTTAAATCATTGACTGGTTGGTTTAATCCTAAAACAAATGGACCAATCGCTTCAAATCCACCCATTCTTTGAGCAATTTTATAACCAATATTTCCAGCATTAATGTCAGGAAAGACAAAGATATCTGGTGTTTGTTTTGTTAATACAGAATTTGAGAATTTTTTATCTCTAACTGTTTTGTCAAACGCAGCATCAAATTGAATTTCACCATCAGCTAAATAATCTTTTTGCTTGTTTTTTAAAATTTCAACAGCTTGACGAACTCTGTCAACATCTTCACCTTTTCCTGAACCATTAGTTGAATAACTTAATAAAGCAGCTTCAACATTTGAAACATTTAAAGTTTTTGCAAAATCTGCTGCCATATCAGTCATATCTGCTAGTTGTTCACTAGTTGGTTTAATGTTTAAAGCACAATCAGTAAAAATGTAGTTTTGATCATCTTTAGACATAATAAACACACTACTTGCAATACTATATCCTGGTTTAGTTCCAATAATTTGTAATGCTGGTCTGATAGTATCTGCTGTTGTGTTATTTAGTCCTGATAACATACAATCAGCATCATTTAACTTCACAAGCATTGCACCAACATAGTTGGGAAGTTGCATCATTTGCTTAGCAACTTCAGCTGTTGCTTTACCTTTTCTAATCTCAACAAATTTTTCTTCTAACTTAGTTGTATCTAACTGGTCAAGGGCAATAACTCTAATCTCTTTATGATCTTTTAAATCACTTGGAATATCTTTTGTTTGTTTAAAAAGCAAAACTGGTTTTGCTAGTTTTTCAGCAACTAAGGTTTTTGCAACATTTTGGATTATGCTTGCTTCTCCTTCAGGAAAAACAATACTTTTTTTATCTGCTTTTGCAGATAATTTATCTTTAATATCTTGAATTGAGTACATTTTTTTCTCTCCAAATATTTTCTAGAAATGAATTGGTTTTCCTGTTTCTAAAGCTTCAGCAACTTCACCAATCGCTTCACTCATAGTTGGGTGTGGGTGAATTGTGTTAGCAATTTCAGTAATTGTTCCTTCACATTCAATTACTGCAGTAATTTCTGAAATCATTTCAGTAGCTCTATTTCCAATAATGTGAGCTCCTAGAATAGTTTTGTATTTAGGTTCAACAATGATTTTGACAAATCCGGTTGTATCATCATCAGCTAGAGCTTTTCCGATTGCTACGAATGGGAATTTAAATGTCTTATAATCTAATTTTTCAGCTTTAACTTGTTGTTCAGTTTTTCCAATCATTGCTACTTCTGGGTGTGTATAGATACATGATGGAACTTTATCAAAGTCCATTACAAGATCTTCAGCATGTGCTTTATTAGCTTTTTTAGCAACACGGTTAGCTGCAACAATTGCTGCTTTAACTGCAGATTGTGCTAACATCGCTTTACCAATCACATCACCTACAGCATACACTCCGCTAACGTTAGTTTCTTGATATTGGTTAACTACCACACCATTACGTGGTGTTAATTCTAAACCAAGATTTTCAAATCCTTGTAAAGTTGTTTTACGTCCAACTGATTCTAAAACAAACTCACCTTTAACCGATTGTTGTTTACCATCAATTTCATAAACAACTGCACCATTTTTAAATTCTTTAACATTAGCATTAGTGATAACATCCATTTTAAAAGTGTTTTTCAATTCTTTAGTCATTGTATCGATCACATCTTGATCTAACATTTCTAAAACTGTTGGCAATGCTTGGAGTACTGTAACTTTAGTTCCTAGACTGGCAAATAAGCACCCAAATTCAATCCCAATCACTCCTCCACCAATTACAACTAGTGATTTAGGAATTTTAGGAATTGACAAAATCCCTGTTGAATCAACAACAATACCATCTTTTCTTGCTTTATCAAATCCTGGCAAAGGTAAATGATTAGGAACTGATCCAGTTGCAATAATTAGATTATCAGCATGATAGTACTTACCATTAACACTAATAGTGTTTTTATCAACTGCAGTAGCTGATCCAATAATTTGAGTAACTTTATTTTTATCTAGTAGGTATTTAACCCCACCAGTTAATTTTTTAACAACTCCGTTTTTTCTTTCAAGTGCTTGAGCTCAGTCAATGACAACTTTTTCAGTATTAGGAACTACAATACCTAATTCTTTAGCTTTGTGTAAAATATCATGATATACATGACTAGTTCTTAGTAAAGTTTTTGTAGGAATACATCCCACGTTTAAACAAACTCCACCATAATATTCTTTTTCTACAATTAAAGTTTTTAATCCTAATTGAGCACACTTAATAGCTGAAACATATCCACCAATTCCAGCTCCAATCACTGCTACATCAAATGATGCTTCAATCTTAAGATCTGCTGGTTTAGCAGCTTCTGGCTTAACTTTTACTGGACCACGACTTGGTAATAGATCATTTGAAACAGGAGTTGCTCCAACTACACTAGCATTTTCTTCTTCTTTTACTTCAGCTTTTTTTGGTTCAGCTGCAACTGCAGCACTACTTCCATCATCAATTTCCATCACAACTTCACCAACTTTAATTTCTTGACCTGCAGAAATATTAATTTTAGCAATCTTTCCATCAATTGGAGCTGGAATTTCACTGTTAACTTTATCAGTTTCAACAAAATAAAGAGCTTGACCTGCTTTGACAGTATCTCCAATTTTGACTAAAACTTCTGCAACTGTTCCTTCTGTTAAACCTTCACCGATATCAGCAAATTTAACTTGATACATTCTATTTATTATTCCTTTCTATAACTTTTTAAGTAAATAATAAAATTGGTTTTGCTAGGTATTCTTGAACTTTAATTAAGAACCTTCCAGCATCAGCACCATCAATAATTCTGTGATCACAAGTCATAGAAAATGGCATAATAAATCTTGGTTGAACTTCACCATTTACATACATTGGAGTTTGAGTCATTGTTCCAACTCCTAAAATTGCAGATTCAGGTGAGTTAATAATTGGAGTGGCATAATCTAATCCGACTGAACCAAAGTTTGAAACTGTAAAGGTTGCTTCAGTCATTTCTTTCATTGATAATTTTCCGTCTTTTGCTTTATTAGCTAGTTCAGTAATTTTAATTGCAATTTCAAATAAGCTTAATCTATCAGCACCTTTAATTACTGGAACCATTAGCCCTTGAGTAGTATCAACAGCAATACCAATATTGATGTTATGCATGTATTGGATTTTGTTGTTTGCAAAATCTCCTCGCGCATTAATATTTGGCATATCACGCAAAGCCTTAGCACAAGCTTTAATAATAAATGCTAAATAAGTTAGTTTAATTCCAGAACTTGCGGCATGATCTTTTAATTCTGATCTCATTTTATGAGTTGCAGTAATATCAACGTTTTTCATACCAGTAAATGCAGCAATTTCAGTATGAGATTTAACCATTGCTTTAACTGTTGCTTTTCTGATTCCATTCATGTTAATAGTGTCTCATGATAATGGTGCGTTAACATCTATGATTTGAGGCATTGAAACAGCGGCTTGACTTGGTTCAGAAGCTGGTGTTTGACTTGCAGTTTGAACTGATGCGGCTTGGGCATTTTTAACATCAGCTACTAGAATTCTACCGTTTGGTCCTGTACCTGTTAGTGATGACAAATCAACTTTTAAATCAGCAGCTACTTTTCTGGCCAAAGGAGTTGCTTTAATTTGCTTATTTGTTGTTGATACTGATTGTACATTTCTTGTAATTAGTTCGTTTGAAACAGGAGTTGCTCCAACTACACTAGCGTTTTCTTCGATTTGCTCAACTTTTGTTTCAGCTTTAGATTGTTCAGCTTTAGGTGTAGCTGCAACTGCAGCACCGCTTCCATCATCAATTTCCATCACAATATCACCAACTTTAATTTCTTGACCTGCAGAAATATTAATTTTAGCAATCTTTCCATCAATTGGAGCTGGAATTTCACTGTTAACTTTATCAGTTTCAACAAAATAAAGAGCTTGACCTGCTTTGACAGTATCTCCAATTTTGACTAAAACTTCTGCAACTGTTCCTTCTGTTAAACCTTCACCGATATCAGCAAATTTAACTTGATACATATATTTCTACCTTTCTTTCTAGAATTTATAGTCTAAAAGCTCTTTCATTTTTACTAAAACTTTTAAAGGGCTAGTTTGGAAGTAATTTTCTCCTCTATCATAAGGTGTAACAACATCATAACCTGTACATCTTGCTAAAGGTGCTTTTAGGTATTCAAAGCATTCTTCATTAACACTAGCCATAATTTCAGCAGACACTGAAAATGATTTAACGGCTTCATGAACAACTAGTAGTCTTCCGGTTTTTTTAACTGATTCAACTACCATTTTTTTATCTCATGGTTTGATTGAACGTAAATCAATTAAATCAACTGTAGCATTAGGATGTGATTCTTTTAACATTTGCACTGCTTTTTGACAATCTACAGTTTGTGCTCCGTAAGTTACAACTGTAATGTCGTTTCCTTCTTGGATTTTGTATCCTTCTCCAATTGGAATAGTGTAGTAATCATCTGGAATTTCTTGTTTAAATGCTCTATATAGCTTAGTTGGTTCTAAAAAGATTACTGGATCTGGTGATTCAATTGCAGCTAATAGTAATCCTCTAATATCATATGGAGTCGAAGGACAAACAACTTGAACTCCAGGAGTATGAGCAAAAACAGCTTCTAAAGCTTCACTGTGGTGTTCTAAAGCACGAATTCCTCCACCCATTGGTGTTCTAATTACCATTGGTGCTGTATATTTACCACGAGAACGATTTCTCATTCTTGAAATGTTAGCCATAATGTTTTGTAGTGCTGGTAATCCTAAACCTTCAAATTGTAATTCTACAACTGGTTTCATACCATTCATAGCCATACCTAAACCAACACCAGCAAACATTGCTTCACTGATTGGAGCATTAAAACAACGTTCTGCTCCATATTTAGCTTGTAACCCTTGAGTAGCTCTAAAAACTCCTCCTTCAGTTCCTACGTCTTCTCCAAATACAACAACGTTTTTGTGACGTTCCATTGCTGAATCTAACGCATCAGTTACAGCTTTAATATTATTAACAATAGCCATTAGTGGTGTCCTCCTTTAGCAGCTTCTGGATATGCTTCAAAAAATGCTTTGGCTTCTTCGTATTGTTCTTTTAAGAATGAATCCATTTCAGCATATTGATATTTGAAAATATCTTCTAATCCATAGTTTTTATTTTGTTCAACTCATGCAAATTCTTCTGCAATGAATTTATCTTGTTCAGCATTTAATTCTTCTTGTTGTTTATCTGATCATAATTTGTTTTCTACTAATCAGTTTTTCAATCTTACTAGTGGATCAAATTTTTGCATTTCTTCAAATTCACCTTTTGGACGATAAACATCTGGATTATCTGAAGAAGAGTGTGCTCCTAATCTGTAAGTTTCACATTCAACAAACACTGGACCATTACCTTTTCTTACAAAATCAACAACTTCTTTAAACACAGCAATACATGCAAAATAATCGTTTCCATCAACTTTAATTGAAGGCATACCTGTTGCGATTGCTTTAACAGCAAAGTTTAATGATTTAGTTTGTTCTTTTCTAGCAGTTGAAATCGCTCATTGGTTATTTTCACAAACAAAGATTGCTGGAACTTCATGAATTTTTGCAAAGTTCATTGCTTCATAAGTTTCACCTTCACTAGTTCCACCATCTCCAGTAGTAGTTACTACAACTCCACCAGTTTTTTTGTATTTTTCAGCAAATGCCATTCCAGCAGCTTGAGAGTATTGAGAACCAATTATGATGTTTGGTGGTAATGAATTAACACCTTCAGGTGATCTTCCCCCTAATTCGTTACCAATTCAGTACAACATAATGTTTCTGATTTTTTGACCCATTGCTAGTCATCCAGCATTGTTTCGATATCCACTGATAAAGTGATCAGTTTTTTTGTTTAGTGCATTAATATAAGCAACTTCACAAGCTTCTTGACCTGTTGAAGATAAAAATGATAATAATCTTCCTTGACGTTGCATTGTGTTTTGATAAATATCTTGTCTACGTGAAAGGTTCATTAATTTGTATGCTTCTAAAACTTCTTTATTAGAAATTTTTGGCATTAATTTAGGGTTAATGATCTTTCCGTCTTTATCCATTACACGAACACATTCGTCTTTTAATGGATCAAATTTTCCTAAATAATTCATTTCTAGTTTCCTTTCTGTAATAAATTATTCAAATAATAAACCAGTAAAATCATCGCTAGTAAAGTTCTTAGCAAAGATTTCTTCTAAATCAAATTTATTTAAAACTTTTTCAATTTCTTCTTTTTTGAACTTAATTGATATTAAACTTTTTTCTAATTCTTCAGTTCCCTTAGTTCCTAAAAAATCTCCATAAATTTTAATATCTTGAATAACTCCATTTGAAACATCTAAACTAATTTGAATAAATCCTTTAGATTCTAAATACTTCTTTTTGTTTAAAGAAAATTGGGTATTGCGTCCAAAGTTTCATTCTCATCGGTCGTATTTTTCTAACTTAGCTTTGTTAATGGCATTAATTTGTTGATCAGTTAGTTTAATTCAATTGATTTGTTCATTTTGAACATAAGAATCAATAACATCTTGAATAAATGTTTCTAAGTCAATATCGATCTTTAAATCATCAAAAAAGTTTTTAATATTTCTAACTCTAGCTGGTTTTGATCTAATTTGTTGATGTTTTAATTTTTCTGGATCAACAATTAAATACTTAGCTATTTTAGTTAAATCAACATCAAATAATAATGTTCCGTGAACTAGAGTTTTTTGATTGGTTTTTAATTGGGCGTTACCACTTACTTTATAACCATCAATTACCATATCATTGCGACCTGAAAATTGTGCATGAATATTTTTAGCGTTTAAATAAGTAATAATTGGTTGTAAGGCTTTTTGATAATCTACATCATCAGTTGTGTTATCAACAATCAATGAAAAACAAACATTACCTAGATCTTGATAAACAGTTCCTCCACCGGTGTTTCTTTTGATAATTTTAACTCCGTCTTTTCAAGCTTCAGTTAAGTTAATTTCAGCAAAAGTATTTTGATTACGCCCAACAACAATCGTATTAGCATTTTGTCAAAAAAATACTATCGGATCTTTTGAATCATAATTGTATGTTAAGTATTCTTCGATCGCTAAATTAATAGCTGGATCATGATAATTAGAAATTAATAAATTAATCATAATTATTATTTTTTAAAGTAGTTTAAACCTAAAACTTCTAATCCTGCTAACGAAATGAAGTTGAATGGTTTATTAAAGTGAGGTAAGAAGAAGATATCAACTAATGGTAATTCATCGATTGTTAAGTCTTTTTGAATTCCTAAAGCTAACATATACATTACTTCTGTATGATTCTTTTCACTTGCTACTTGAGCTCCAACAATTTTTCTTGTCTTTTTATCTCAAACAACTTTAAATCATACTTCATGAGCTGTTGACATAAATTCAGGTCTATCTAAATCATGGAAATTAATTGATTCTACGTCCATTCCTAAGCGTTGTGCAGCTTCAACACTAATTCCAACGCTTGCCATATGAAAGCCAAATACTGAAATACCATTTGCTCCAGTATAACCTGGTGATTTTAAAACATTTCCCCTAATAATGTTTGTTGCAGCAGTTACAGCAGTTCTAACAGCTGTTGTTGCTAATTGGATTGGAACGTTTTTACTTAAAGCTTTGTTATATACTTCAGCACAATCTCCAACTGCATAAATATCAGGATTTGATGTTTGCATAAATTCGTTGGTTACAATTGCACCTCTTTGTCCAATTTCACAAATTCCTTCAACAATTTGAGTTTGTGGTCTTACACCAACTGAAAAGACTACATAATCAACATCAATTGCACCCTTGTCAGTAATAACTTGAGTAACTTTTCCGTTTTCACCTTTGAATTCAGTAACTTTTGATCCTAAAACTAATTTAACCCCAGCTTTAGTCATTCTTTCTTGCATTAAGTCAGTAAATTCTTTGTCATAATAAACTGGCATAATTCTGTCAGCAACGTCAATTAAAGTAACGTCTTTTCCGAATTCGTTGAATGCTTCAACTAATTCAACTCCAATATATCCAGCACCTACCACAGCAATTTTTTTGTAATTTTTATCTAAATTGTGTTCTAGAATTTTTTTAGCATGATGATAGTTTTTACAAATTTGCACACCTTCTAAATCAATTCCTGGGATTGGTGGGATTAATGGTCAAGTTCCTGTAGCAATGATTAATTTGTCATAGTTATCAGTTTTTGTTTCACCTGTTTGTAAATCTTTAACAGTAACTGTTTTTGTCTTATCATCAACTGATAAAACATCGTGATTCATAAACACGTTAATTCCTTCACTTTTTAAAATTTCTGGTGAAGCATAAAATAATTTATCTGGTTCTTTTACTTCACCTTTTACTCATAAAGCAATACCACATCCTAAAAATGAAATCGCATCATTTTTATCGTATGTAGTAACTTCACAAGTAGGATCTATTCTTTTTAAAGTTCTAACTGCTGTAGTACCAGCATGATTAGTTCCTAATACAATAACTTTCATGAAAAAAGTCCTTTCTTTTAGTTAAAATGTGAGTATTTTTAATAAAAATAATTAATCAATAATTATTAATCATTCTTATTATATATTCTAACTCACCAAAAATATTTCTGTGTGAATAAATTTGATAAAGTTAACACCTGTTTAAATATCTCAGTAAAATTATTTTAAATACTTTTTGAAAGTCTTATAATTATTTTTATAGCGCAGTTTAAGTATATAAAATAAAAGACCAAGTAATGCTAATTTTTACTTGGTTTTTTAGTTCTTGAACTATGATTATTTACTTTTTGTTTATTAATAATTAGTAGTGTTGCTCCACCTAATAACGCAATTGATGAAATAGTTGCAGCAATGATAATAGTTGTTCTATTTGGTAATGATGAATCAATAGTTATTGCTACTTCAACTGCACCATTTTGATAGTGTTTAGCATTGGGTTTAGGTTTAATTGTAACTTTGTAATTTTCTTTTTGATCAGGTGTTCTAGTTGTTATAAAAGTTAAGTCTAACTCTTTAAGATTTAAAGGAGTTGTTGTGTTTTTATTAGCTTGACTTACAGCTTTTATGATGTCTTCATCTGAAGTAGATTTAGCTTTGATATGCTTTGCATCTTTAACAATAATTAACTCATCTAGTTTAAACTTAGCATTAGGATTTTTTGCAAACGAAACTTCAATTTCACCACTATATTTAGTACTTTTAGTAATTGCTTTAATTTTAGCTTTTTTATCTTTTTCTTTTGTATCAAATACAACTTCTAAATCTTTAGTGTCTACATCAATATTAGCAGCAGAATTTTTTCTATTAATAGCTGTAATTACATCTTCTTTAGTTGTATTAAGAATATCGCCCAACATCTTTTGGGTGATTATAGAATCTAATTGCTTAATTTCTTGTTTTTTTACTTGATCTGAAGTTTGAGTATTTGTTTTAGAATTGAAAGTAAAAATATTATTTATTTTATTATCAACTACTAATTTAGTTATAGCTATTGGTGAGAAAACTAGTATTGAAATACCTAGTAATGAGATTATTTTTTTCATCTTGTTTATACCTTTCTAAATAGATTAAGAATTTTAATTTACATATTTAGTATAACAATTATTTTAATTTCACTAAATCTAGAACTAGTTAGACTAACTAACAATCTAAAAGCTAACTAAAACAAATTGACAAGTTATTAAGTACTAAAATCACTAATAAAAAAACTCTTTTATAATTTAAAAGAGTTGTTAACAATCTATAAAACTGCCTTTTTTAAAGTGATTTCTTTTTTTAATAGTTCAATAAATTCTTGAACTGGCATAGTGATTTGTTGATCACTTCCATACTTACGATAAGTAATTGTTTGTTGGTCAGTTTCATCATTTCCTAAAACTAGTTGGTAAGGAATTTTATTAGTTTGAGCATCACGTATCTTATAACTTAGTCGTTCGTCTCTCAAATCGATATGAGATCTAATAAATTCTTTTTTTAACATTTGATAAATCTGTTTAGCATAGACTTGATTATCTTGACTTACTGGAATAATTTCAACTTGACGTGGTGCTAATCATAAAGGTAATACTCCTTTAGTTTGTTCTAATAAAGTAGCTATAAATCTTTCATAAGTACCAATTAAACCACGATGAATCATAATCGGACGTACCAATTGTTGGTCTTTATCAATATATGATAAGTTAAATTTCATTGGCATTAAAAAGTCTAGTTGAATAGTTGAAACAGTGATTTCGTGATTTTGAGCAGTTTTAATTTGAATGTCTAATTTAGGACCATAAAAAGCAGCTTCACCAATACATTTTTTATATTCTAATCCTAAATCGTCTAACACTTTTTGTAGTGCTGCTTCAGCATTGTTTCACATTTGATCATTTTGAAAGTACTTAATCTTATCATTAGGATCTCTTAAGCTTAAACTTAGATAATCAATTTTAATATTAAATGTTTCTAATACTTCTTTGATTAATTTATAAGTTGATCTAAATTCTTGTTCGATTTGATCAGCACGCACAAAAATGTGTGAGTCAGTTAGTTTCATTCCTCTAACTCTTTCAAGTCCAGTTAGTGAACCACTTGATTCAAAACGGTGTTGAATTGCATGTTCACAAATTCTTAAAGGTAAATCACGATAACTTCTTTGTTCTTGTTTATAAACAGCAATATGGTGTGGACAGTTCATTGGTCTTAAAATAAATTGTTCTCCACTTCCCTTACCCCCGTTAAATGGTTGAAACATATCTTCACCATAATGATCTCAATGACCACTAGTTTTGTATAATTCTACTGATCCAATTGGTGGAGTTTCAACTTGAATATAATCATATTCTCACTCTTTTTGACGTAGATATTTTTCGATTTCACTTTTAATAATAAATCCGTTTGGTAATCATAAAGGTAATCCAGCTCCAACTAGTTGATCAAAACCAAAAACTTTTAATGTTTTATTAATTGTTCTATGATCATGACTACGACGATCTTCTAACAAAGCTTTTTTAGTGTTTAGTTCTTTAGTTGAAAGTGCACTTAGTCCGTGAACTCTTTGTAGCATTAAATTATTTGCATCATTTAATCAGTATGATCCAGTTAGTTGTTGAACTTCAATTTCTTTAATTTGTTTAAAGTCTAGTAAAATCGCATTTTCTAAAACCATTACAAAGTCATTAATTGAATATAGTTGTACTTGGTTATCTTTTTCAAAAATCATTTTAGCTAAATGTAATTGGTATTGATTATTTGCTAATAGTTTTTCAGCTTGTTCTAAGCTAACTTGCTGAGATTTAATTACTAAATCTGATTTTAAAATTTCATTAATTTTTGCTTGTAGTGCTTTTAGTTCTTCTAAAAGCATTCTTGGTTCTAAAGCAAAAGTTAAGCTAAATTCTAATTCATCAGCATTATAAAAAATTTCAGCAATTTGTGAGTTTGGTTTTAATTGCTTAATAGTATATGCTGTAATGAATGCTGCTGTTGAATTTAAAATTAGTTGATAATCTTTGCTATCAGAAGTGATTAGTTCTAAATTAGCATCGCTACTAACAATAAAGTCTAAATCTACTAACTTATCATCAAGTTTTGCACCAACAACTTTTTGAAAAGAAGTTTTAAAAATAGTTTCTGCTATTTGTTTTACTGATAACGGACTAGCAAACTCTTTAACAGAACCATCTAATAGTCTAATTTTCATTGTTTTACCTCCTAAAAATAAAAAAGCTCCTAGTTTTACTAGGAGCGAAAAACCGCGGTACCATCCTAATTATGTGAAAAACTCACACATCTTAATTATGCTTATCGCGCATCACGTAGTGTTTTTATATGGTAGTAATTTTAGTTATCCACTTTGACTCTCACCAACCATCAACTCTCTGTAATGTCTTAGCTAAAACCATGTCCATAACACTAATTAATCTTAAATTTTATATTTTTTATTTTATATATTTAAAAAAATAAAAGCAATAAGAATTACTAATAAGTTGGAATCTTATTCTGTACTTATGCTTCTAATTCTTGAAACATAATATAAAGCTTCTGAAATAGTTGGGTGAGTATAAATTGATTTTTGTAATCAATTAAAAGTTAGTTTTTGTTGCATAAATAGTGCAACATGATTAATTAATAAATTAGCATTTTCAATCATCATAAAACATCCTAAAATTTTATTAGTTTGTTTTGAAACTAAAAATTTAATAAATGAATAATCACTTACAACACCATCAGCATGAGCTCTTGGTAAAGATTTTGAATTAATGATTATTTTTTCAAAATCTATATTTTTAGCTATTAGTTGCTGTTCATTCAAACCAACTCCAGCTATTTCTGGATTTAAATATATTGTTCAAGAAACTAAATTTACATCCAACTGTTCTTCATTGTTGTTATGTAAGATATTTCTAGCAACTATATCACTTGTTTTATATGCAACTGAAGATAATAAATTTAACCCTGTTATATCTCCTATTGCATAAATATTATCTATATTAGTTTTCATTTGATCATCTACTATAACAAATCCATTTTTATCTTTTTTAATATCAAGACTATTAAATGATTCGTTATTTGGAATTCGCCCTACTGCTAAAAGTATTTTTTCACCTACAACAAAATTTTGATTATCAAAATAAACTTTATTATTCACTAATTTACTAATATTTATATTTTCAATAACTTTAATATTTTTTTGTTCAAAATACTGTTTAACACTTTGTTGAATATCAATATCAAATCTAGATAAAAAATTATTATTAGTTAAAATAGTGACTTGTGTGTTTAGTGTGCTATAAAAATATGCAAATTCTAAGCTAATAGGTCCATCACCAATAATAACTATTGACTTTAAAACTTCATCTAAAACCAATGCTTGATCTGAATCAATTAAATAACCGTTTTTTCTAGATTGTTCTAATCCTTTAATATTTATCATTTTAGGTCTAGAACCTGTTGCTAAAACTAGTTTATTAAACTTAAGAGTTTGTTGATTTATTTTAATAGTATTTCTGTCAATAACTTCTCCATAACCTTTAAAAAGAGTTATCTTATTTGAGATTATTTGTTTTTCAATGTTAGAGTTTAATAAGTTTTTATTATCTATTCGACGTTGTTGAATAGTTTTTAAATTATATCTGACATTATCAGAATAAATTCCATATTTTGAGCTATTTTTAACAGTTTCAAAAACTCTAGCTGATTTAATAAGTGTTTTTGTAGGAACACATCCTTTGTTTATACAAGTTCCACCAAGATCATTAGCTTCTATTAACGCAACATTAAGTTTATTTAGACTCAAAATATTGGCTAATCCATAGCCACCAGGACCTGCTCCTAAAATAACTACATCAAAGCTTTTCATTCTGAACCTCTCTGCATTTTAACATTTATTATAATACAAAATTACTAGTTAATCTTCTTGAAGCTTGAAATCTCATCTAATTTGAAACCCTAAAAAAGATCAAATAACTGAACTATTAAGATATGAAATTATGAGAGTTATAAATAACTATCAGAGTAGAAAAAGAATATCAGTTAATCATAGTTAAAATAATATAACTATTAAAAATAAATGCTTAGTAAAGGGGTTATATTGTTTAATATTAACTGTCAAAAGATTTAAAAAAATTTAGAGAATCTTGTTTATCAGGTGCTGAGATAAAAACAAGTCACAAAATTTTAAAAAACAAGAAATAATTAACTTTTAAATTATAAAGCTTGTTGTTAAACAAAAGATCTCAAATCAAGTTCTTTTACTTTGTTACTAAATAGTGAAAATGACAAAATTCTTTGATTTGCCAATTAAGAAATGGTGTGATTGAGTATGACAATATTTATTTTGTTCTAATAGATGAAAATACAAAGGAGTGAGACTTGAAAGTGAAGGTATTTTAGAATTTGTTTTAGGGTCTGATAAAAAGCTTAATTTTAGAACTTTTGATAAACGTTATAAAACAGAACTTTTAGCTAGAGATGAAGAAGAGTTTATTACCTATCTAGTAGATAAAAAAGGTCTTTGCTTAAATGATAAGAGTAATAGAAAACTATTTAAAATACCTTCAGTAACAAAAAATAAATTCACAGACCCAAAGAACTTTATTAATAGTTAAATCATCAACAAAAAAACTAGCTAAACATAAATTTGGGAAATGTTAATGAGTTAATTGACAAAGTAAGTCAACTTATATTGAAATTGAACTGAATGAATTTTAGCGTACAATTTGAAATAAAAAAGTATGTTATCTAAATTTAATAATAATTATAGTTTTATTTTTAAACTAAATGTTTTGCAATAAAAAAGTTCACCTTACACTTAAAGTTGGTGAACTAGTATTAAACATTATTAGATGTTAATTTCGACAATTTCTGAAGAAAATGCTTGTTTTTGACTTTTAACTCTAATTTGATAAATACCTTTATTTAAACTAGAAATTTGGTTCTTGGTAACATTAATTCAAGTTTCTGAATCTTTTAATTTGAACTCCATCGAATCATTAACACCAATAATTGTATTGTTGTTTGCAATTTTTAATTGGTACTCTGGAGAACTAAATCTAGTAAATGAGATTGTTTTAATTTCAGAAATTAAAGCGTTTTTAGATCTTATGTATAGATTACCTGTTCTAGCCGAAAGATCAATAATAAAGTTCTCAGGAACATCAGTTCATTTAGAATATTCAAAACTGTATTCTAAATTATTATCATTGCTAATGATTTTAATTTGATTATCATCAATTACTTGCGCATCTATATCTGGTAGTGATTCTCTTTTAACTTCAATTTCCACTTCAGAATTTTGTGGAAGTGTAAATTTGTAGTCTTTTCTTTTTACTGATTCTAATTTAACTTTTACTTTACCAAAGCTAGTAAAATGATACAAGTCTAAAATATATGAATTTTGTTCTTTTTTAATATCTTTGATTAACGCATTTGTGATATTAAAGTTTTTAATAGTTAAATCTAGATCTTTTATATCTTGATCAAACTCTATTTTAATAGCATTTTTGTTTTCTACTTTTGATAAACTTTTTATTTTTAGTTGCTTGAAAACGTCTTCAGATGTTTCTTTCTTATCAAAAATATATTGGATTCCTAAGTTTGATCCTTTAGACTGGACTCTTTTTGCAGTTGGTTCTAATTGTCTTTTGTTTAAAGCACTATTTATGTGATTATAATTTGGTTTTGTCCCTTTATTAGTTCCATTTGGAGTATATAAAACAAAATCTTTCATTTGTCTTGTTTCAGGATCATAATTATTATCAATTAATCCTAAAACGTCTTCTTCAGTGGCAACAAAATTCTTAGAAAATATATTTCTTAGAACAGCACCTTCACTGTCATTGTTTCTAGTAAATTTATCATCTTTAGAAAAGTCTTCATCAGTATTTAAAAAGAATGTGAAATCTGTTGTTTGTTGGTTTTGTTTAGCATCTACTCTATCACTTGTGGCATCAACATAATATCATTTACCATCAATTTGCACTTGGTTTCATGCATGCTTTGCCCCATTTTCTCTAGAACTGTCACCTTCGACAAACTTACATGGAATATCTAATTCATCTAATAAGAATTTAAATCCTTTAGCATACCCAGTACATACAGTATTTCTAAGAACTAATGCAGTGTATGCATTTTGATTTGCAAAAAGGTTGTTTTTATTAAAGTCGTATGCAACATTTTTAGTTATTCAATTGTATGCTTGTTTTAACCTTTCTAATGTTGGTAGTTCTTTTCACTTATTTTCTTCAACTATTTCTTTTGCTTTTTGTTTAGTAATAGTAGCTTTATTTAATAAATCACTTATCTCTTTAGAAAGAACTCTAACGTTTGCTGAGTATAAATAACCTTTATAAAAAGCAAAAACTTTAGCTTGGGTTTCTTCTTTAGGAATTAAATCTTGTGAATTACTATTGTCTTTTCATTCTAATTTACCATTATCTAGTAAATTAAATGTAACTTTATCAGATTGATTTTCATTTACTTTAAAAACCGCATCATTAGGAATTACTGTTTTTTGATACCATTTAATTTCGCTATCTTGTATTTGTTGTTTTGTTTTCTTATTAATAAGTTTTAATGACTCAGTTTTATTTACAAACTCATCTAAAACCACTTCATTTAAATTCAATTCAAAATCAGGGTGAGAATAAAAGTTTGATGATAAATTAGTATTTAAAATTATTTTTTCTATGTTTTTATCTGATATCTTGATTTCTTTAAAATCATTAGCAGTTTGTTTTAGATAAATGCTGTTTATCTTTTCAAGATTAGTTTCATTATTATAAATATCAATACCATCAAAACTAATAGGAATAGTTATTCTATCAGTATTATAAATATTATTAGTAATATGGTTTGTTGAATAATCAACTGGATCTATTTTAGGTTGATTATCATCTAAATTAGTTTGATTATCACTTGCTTGATTTGAATGATCATTTGTATCAAATTGGTTTGAATGACCATCTAATTTATCATTTATTTCAGTTCGATCTTTAATAAATTGGTTATTTTTATGAACATCATAAAAATTACAACTAACAGCAATAGTTGTCAATGATGATGAGCCTAGTGATAATAAAGTTAATAAGCGTTTTAACAATTTATTCATACTAATTTTCATTCCTAAACTTTTGTTTTTAATATTTTTTACTATTGAATTATATTATAAAAATCGAAATTAAAAAATTAATTCAACAAAATAAAACCATATTTTACTCTACTTAATAATAAAAATGTAGTAGTTTTAGCTTCTACTACACTTAAAATGTAAGTTAACTTAATTAAATAACAGTGATTTCTTTAATGTCGTGATTTCTAACAACTAACACTTTTTCACCAACACTAGCTCCTCATGTTTTTGCTATTGTTGATAGTTGTTCTAAATCATCATCTAAACCTTGAATACTTTTAATTTTGTTCATAAAAATAGAGTGTCAAATTCCAAACGCAGTTCATAAGCGATCAGATTCACTAACACCTAAAATTGCTACATTAGGTCTAAATTTGGAAACTGTTTTTAATAACTCACCAGTTCTTGAAATAACAATAGCATAATTATACTTACCATCTCTTGTTTTCTTAGCAAGTGATAAAGCAATATCAGCACGATCACCTGAACTTGATTTAATAGCAGAATCTAATTGGTGTTGATAATAAACTTTGTTGTAGAATTCGACTTCAGCACGTTTGTTAATTGTTGACATTGTTTGAACTGTTATAAAGGGAAAATCTCCAGAAGCAGATTCACCAGACAACATAGTTGCATCAGCTCCTAGTTCAGTTGCAAAGTACACATCAGTGACTTCGGCACGTGTTGGTGATGGGTTGTTAGTCATACTATCTAACATTTGAGTTGCTACAATAACAATTTTTCTTGCTTGACGACACTTTCTGATAATGATTTTTTCTCAATAAGGAACATCATAATATGGAATTTCTAAGCCTAAATCTCCTCTAGCAATCATAATTCCATCAGAAGCAGCAATAATTTCATCGATATTATCTAATGCTATTTGAGATTCAATTTTAGAAATAATCTGAATATCAGTTTTGTTTGCTTTTTTTAAAATCTCACGAATTTGAAAAACATTATCAGCACTATTAACAAATGAAGCAGCAATATAATCTACTTCTTGTTCGCACCCAAATAAAATGTCTTTTTCGTCTTTTTCTGATAAAAATTCCATTGAAAAATCAATACCAGGTAAATTTACACGTTTATTTGTTTTAACAATATGAGAATTAAAAGCAGTGGCTAAAATAACTTGGTTTTGCACTTGATCAACAGTTAGCTCTAACTTACCGTCATCAATTAAAATCACATCACCTTGTTTTAGATCAACTGACATATCGTATGAAACTGTCATCTCTGCTGGACCACATTCTTTATTTAAATAAGAATCCTGATCAGTATAAATAGTAACTTTTTGTCATCTTAAAATTTCTTGTTTTCCATTTTGAAATTTTCCAACACGAATTTCAGGACCTTTGGTATCTAGTAAAATTGAAATTGGTTGTTTTACTTGCTCTCGGATTTGCTTAGCCGCAGCAATTCTTGCACCATGTTCTTGATAATTACCATGTGAAAAATTTAAACGAATGGTATTCATACCGTTTTCAAATAATTGTTGAATTGCTTGGATTGAATCGGTTGACGGACCAATAGTAGTAATAATTTTAGTTCGTTTGACTCTTTTTTGTAAATCTTGGTTTTTCATTGATTGATTTCCTTAATAATAATTTGACTAGTAATAACCGTTGACTGCTCTTAGTTTTTCAATAAATGGTTTTTTATCTGCTGCTTTGATGTTTAAAGTGGCATTAATATCTCTTGCAACTAGTTTATTGTTTTCCAAACCAATAAATAGTCCACCTTTTCCCTCAACAATTTTTTCAACTGCATAGATTGCTGAAGTATAAGCTAAATATCGATCCATAGCATTCGGTCTTCCTCCACGTTGCATATGTCCTAGAATTGTTGCTCTAGTTTCATAACCACTAACTTCTTGAACTCTTTTAGCAATTTGATTGGCTGAAATATCATATGATTTTTCTGAAATTAAAATGATGATACTTCTTTTTCCTTGTTCATAAAATTGCTTTGCTTTTTGAGCAATTTCTTCAACTGTTAATAAATCTTCAGTTGGGGAAAAGATTTCAGCTGCAGTTCCTACTGCTGCATAAGTTACTAAATCTCCACAACCATTTCCCATAATTTCAATTACATTAGCTCGGTGGTGTGACTGACCAGTATCACGAATCTTATCAACAGCTTCAACTACAGTATTTAAAGCAGTATCAAACCCAATAGTAAATTCACTTGAAATAATGTCATTATCAATAGTTCCTGGTAATCCGATGCAATTAATGCCCATTTCAGTTAGCTTTTGAGCTCCCATATAACTTCCATCTCCACCAATCACAACTAGTGCTTCAATGCCAGCTTTTTTTAAATTTTTAACTGCTTGTTGTCTGATACTTTCTTGTTTAAATTCCACAAATCTAGCTGAACCTAGCATAGTTCCACCTTTTGAAATAATGTCAAAGGTTTGTTCAACTGTTAGTTTTTCAAATCAAGCATGATAAAGACCCTTATATCCATCTCTAATTCCATAGACTTCAATGCCCTTAGAATAGGCTGCTTTAACAACTCCGGCAATCGCATTATTCATTGCAGGTGAGTCTCCTCCAGAAGTTAAAATACCTATTTTCTTAACCATATAAATAAGCCTTCTTTCTCTAGTCTATTACTTATAATTATATAACAATTATCTAGCATTAGAACCATTCAATAAATTATAAAAAATCAGGTCGATATATCTAAATATTTAGCTTTTGATGTTATAGAATAAAAGTGTAAGGATATAGAAAGTGAGGGCAATAGTTATGTCATGTTCAAAAAGTAAATGCCAAGCATCAGCATGTGATAAAGAAGTAAAAAAAGAATGCTGTAGTGATGAAAAATCATGTGAAAGCAAAAAATTATGTGAAGCTGAAAAATCATGTGAAAGCGCAAAATCATGTGGTAGTGAAAAATCATGTGATAGTTCTGAAAAGTCATGTAGTGAAGCTGAAAAATCATGTGATTCTCAAAAATCATCATGCTCAAAATAATTCAATACATTAATATACTAATCAAAACTAGTGCGTACTAGTTTTTTTATTTTACAATAATCATGTATATACGTTTAAAAGGAGTGTATATGAAAAAAATAAAAACTGATATTTGCATCATAGGTGGAGGGATCATTGGTTCAGCAATCGCCAGAGAAATTGCTAAATATAATAAAAAAACTATTGTATTAGAACAAAACCCTAGACTAGCACTTGAAACTAGTGGTCATAATTCAGGGCTTGTGCATGGTGGATTTGATCCAAGACCAGAAACTTTGAATGCCAAATTGAATGTTTTGGGAAAAGAGCGTTATGAAGATTGAATCAGAGAAATGGATTTTCCTTATCTAAGAATTGACTCAATCGTTGTTGCTTTTAATGATGAAGAAATGCAACATGTGCATATGTTATATCAACGTGGTCTAACCAACGGATTAGATCCAAAAGAAATGCAGATCATCGATGCTGAAGAATTACAAAAAAAAGAGCCAAACATAAATAAAAAAGCTGTTGGAGCATTAGTATGTAATTCATCAATTGCTATTGATCCAGTTGTATTGAGTCAAACACTGATGCGAAATGCTATTAAAAATGGTGTTGAATTAAAAGTTAATTCAAAAGTTTTAGACATTAAAAAAGAACATGACTTATTTGATATCACTACTTCAAAAGATGAAGTTATCCAAGCTAAAGTGATTATTAATGCAGCTGGACATTTTGCTGATGAGCTAGCTAAAAAAGCGGGTTATGCTGATTTTGAACTAACAACAAGAAGAGGAGAATACCGTATCTTAGATAAATCTCAAGCAGGTATTGTAAATTCAGTTGTTTTTATGGTTCCTACAATTCATGGCAAAGGCGTAATTGTGGCTCCTATGCTTGATGGAAGAGTAATGGTTGGACCAACTGCTGTAAGTGGTGTGAAAAAAGAAGACACATTATTAGTTACTCCTGAACAATATGAAAATATTGCAAAAATTGGAAAAAAACTAATTCCTAACATTGATATGAGTAAGACTTGTACAACTTATGCAGGATCACGTCCAATTGAAGTACAAACAAATGACTTTTGAATCAAACCAGCTAAAGCTGATAAAAACTTTATTAACGTCGCAGGAATGAAATCTCCAGCAATTGCAAGTTGTCCTGCAATTGCAGATATGGTTTGTGATTTAGTAAAAGATGCTTTTGACAATCTTGAAATTAAACCAGATTGAAATCCAAAAGAAGAAGCAATTCTTCCATGAAACTAACAGGAGAAAAATATGCAAAAATACATATTAACATTAGATGAAGGTACAACTAGTGCTAGAGCTCTGATAACTAACAAAAAAGGTGAAATTATTGCTGTTGAACAAGCTGAGTTTACTCAATACTTTCCAAGAGAAGGTTGAGTTGAACACGATGCTATAGAAATTTGAAACACACAACGTTCAACACTAATTCAGGTTTTAAATAAGTCAAACATCTCTGCAGATCAAATTGAAGCAATTGGAATTACCAATCAACGTGAAACTGTAGTTGTTTGAAATAAAGAAACTGGTTTACCAATCTATAATGCAATTGTTTGACAGGATCAAAGAACTGCTGATTATTGTCAAACATTTGATCAACAAGCAGTTGATATGGTTAAAAAAAGATCAGGTTTAATTATTAATCCTTACTTTTCAGCAACTAAGCTAAAATGAATTTTAGACAATGTTGCTAACGCAAGAAAACTAGCAAGTGAAAATAAGTTAATGTTTGGAACAATTAACACTTGATTAATTTATCGTTTAACAGGTGGAGAGATTTTTGTCACTGATCATACAAATGCTCAAAGAACCTTGTTATATAACATTCACACTAACACATGAGATGATGAATTATTAGAGTTATTTGATATTCCAAAAAACATTCTTCCAGAAATTAAATCAACAAGTGAAGTTTATGGATTAACATTTAAAGGATTATTTTCAAAAGATAATCATCATCAAATTAAAATTGCTTCATCAATAGGAGATCAACAATCTGCGTTGTTTGGTCAATTATGTCTTGAAAAAGGTCAAGTTAAAGTAACTTACGGAACAGGATGTTTTATTCTAACTAATACAGGTGATGAAATTGTTCAATCAGATCACGGATTATTAACAACTGTTGCATATTCATTTAAAGGCAAAGTTTATTATGCACTAGAAGGATCAGTAATGATCGCAGGAGCTGCAGTACAGTGATTAAGAGATAACTTAAGAATTGTTTATAATGCAATTGAAACTGAATGATATGCAGGTCAAGTAAGAGATGATCGTAGAGTTTATGTGGTACCGTCATTTACTGGATTGGGTTCACCATACTGAGACTCATATTCACGTGGAGCGATTTTTGGATTAGATCGAGGAACTAGACGTGAACACATTGTAAGAGCAACACTAGAAGCAATTGCTTATCAAGCAAATGATGTTGTTGAAGCAATGGGAAAAGACATGAAAAAAACTATTGAAATTTTTAAAGTTGACGGTGGAGCTGCAAATAATAAATTTTTAATGCAATTCCAAGCAAACATTAGCCAATCTAAAGTCATTAAGCCAACTAATGTTGAAACAACAGCTATGGGTGCTGCATTTATGGCAGGATTAGCAGTTGGGTATTGAAAAGATATTGAAGAAATCAAACAAACTTACAAAATTGATTTTGAATTAAACCCAGAAATTAGTAAAAAAGAAGTTGCCAAACTAATTAAGGGTTGAAAGGTTGCTGTTCAAAGAACATTTAGTTGAACAATTGACATCGAATAAAGGAGCTAATTATGTCAGCACAAAGTATTATATTAACAGAGTTATTTGGAACAATGCTTTTAGTTATTTTAGGTAATGGTATTGTAGCAAACGTCGTTTTAAAAGGAACCAAAGGACAGAATGCAGGTTGAATCTCAATTACTGCTGGATGAGGATTTGCAGTTTTTGTAGCAGCAATGATCTCAAGTGCTCTTGGTGGGGTTGCTCATTTAAACCCTGCAGTTACAATTATGAGTGCAATCGCATCAAAAAGTAGTAATTGAGGACTTAATTCAAGTGCAAGCAAGCTAAATGGAGCAGGATTATTTTTTATAGTTTTAGCTGTTCAATTTGTTGGTGCAATTTTAGGTCAAATTATTGTTGATCTTTTATACTTAAACCATATTAAATTAACAAGACAAGATAATGATTTTCAAAATAAAATTTTAGCTATACACTCAACAGGACCAACACAAAGATCAATTTTTTTGAACCTTTTAATGGAATTTGTTGGAACAGTCGTTTTATTATTAGCAATTATTGGTGTTGGAAAAATCCCTGGGTTCACAGCTATTGGACCACTAGCAGTAGGATTAGCTGTGTTTTCAATCGGTTTATCACTTGGAGGAACTACAGGTTATGCAATTAATCCTGCTCGTGATCTAGGACCAAGAATTGTTCATGCGTTATTACCATCTAAACAAAAAGGAAGTTCAAGCTGACAATATTCTTGAATTCCAGTATTAGGACCAGTTCTAGCAGCTGTTGTTGTTGGATTAGGTTTTATGATTTTTAAATAATAAATAATTTAACGTAGAAAAAAGATTGGTACAAAAACACCAATCTTTTTTTATATAAAACTTTGATAATCTTAGTTGTTATCAGGTTGATAAATTGCAATATATGGTAAATTTCGATAATCTTCATCACAATCAAAACCATAACCAACAATATAATAATCATCAATGTTAAAACAATTTCAATCAGGAGCGAATTCAACTGTATGATAGTTTGGTTTATCAACTAAAGTTACAACTTTAACACTATTTGCTCCTTTATATAAAATATGTTCTTTAACTTTGCTTAAAGTTAATCCAGTATCAGCCATATCTTCAACAATCAAGACATCACGATTAGTTAAATCTAAACTAGTATCTAGTCTAATTTTGATCGCTCCAGTTGATTGAGTTCCACTATAAGAAGAAACTGCCATAAAATCCATTTGAATCGGATAGTCAAAATTTAAAACAAATTCTGTATTAAAAATCACACAACCTTTTAATAGTCCGATAGTAATTAATGGTCCATTAATAGGTGGATTGTCTAAATAATATTGTTTTACCTGTCTGGCAACTTCTTTAATGCGTTGCTCAATTTGTTGTTTAGTAAATAATATCTCTTTTATATTTTTTAAGTTGTACATTTAATCTCCATTTTATTTTCTTATCATTTTCAGTCTTTTAATTTATCAGTATCACAAACTGCTACATAAGGAAGATTTCTAATTTTTTCTTGATAATCTAACCCATAACCAATCACAAATTCACGTTCAATAGTAAAACATACTCAATCTGCTTTAATGTCAACTACTCTTCCTTCTGGTTTATCTAGCATGGTAATGATTTTTACACTCCTTGCGCCTTTATCAATTAGATATTGTTTGATGTATTGTAAAGTTGCACCGGTATCAATGATATCTTCAACAAGTAAAATGTCTCTATCTTTAGCTTCTGTTTGTAGATCTAAAATAATCTTTGGCTGATGTTTAGAACTTGTTGTTCCGCAATAAGAAGAAACAACCATAAATTCCATTTCCATTGTTAAATCACAATTCATACAAAAGTCAGCAAAAAACGGTGCACACCCTTTTAACAAACCGACAACTAATAATGAATTATCTTTTAATTGTTGATTCTTATAATAGTTTTCAACTTCAACAGCTACTTGTTTGACTCTTGATTGAATTTGATCTTTAGTAAATAAGACTCTTTTAACTAGTGGGTGTAAATTTTGCATATTCGCTCCTTTATTTATTAGTATTTAAATACATTTCTAAAATTAGTTGTGCAGCTAAACCATCTTTATTCTGCTTTTGTTTTTTTCTTGAAATTCCAGCTTGAATCATAATGTTTTTAGCCATAGCAGTAGTTCGTCTTTCATCAATTCTTGTGATTTGTTGATCTGAATAATTCGAGTATTTTTTTAAAAATAACTCAATCACATGATCAACCATTCTAGCACGCTCACCTATAGTATTGTTCATATTTTTGGGATAGCCAAAAACAATAATCTCAGGCTGATACTGATTTAAAAATGGTGCTAATTTTTCAATTGCTTGATCAAAATCTCACTCATCAAATCTAATTGTTGATAACGGACTGGCTATAATACCACTACTATAAGCTAAACCGATTGTTTTAGAACCAACATCTAGTGCTATAACTTTTTTCATTTTAAATTAAAATATCTTAATATCTTTTATTCTTAATACTTATGTGTAGATAATAACATATTTTAAAATTTTTTTATTTCTTATTTTAATATCAAAAACACAAAGATCTTGTCTTTGTGCAAAATTATTAATAATTTAATGAGTTATTTTTTTAAATTATAAAAAGTTGTAAATCCATCGTAAATAGCATTTTGACCTAGATCAGATTCAATTTGCAATAATCTGTTGTATTTAGCAATTCGGTCACTTCTTGACATTGATCCAGTTTTAATTTGACCGGTATTAAATGCCACTGCTAAATCCGCAATAGTTGTGTCTTCAGTTTCACCTGAACGGTGTGAAACTACTGCTGTTCATCCGGCTTTTTGAGTCATTGTAATTGCTTGAATAGTTTCAGATAATGTTCCTATTTGATTTAATTTAATTAAAGTTGAGTTGGCTGCTCTGCTATTAATTCCTTGTTGAATGAATTTAGGATTTGTAGTAAATAAGTCATCTCCAACAATTTGTACTCGGTCTCCGATTTGAGCAGTTAACTTACTAAATCCTTGTCAGTCAGTTTCAGCTAGTCCATCTTCAATTGAAATAATTGGGTATTTATCAACTAGTTTTTCTAAATAAGCAATCATTTCATCTGTTGTTAAAGCTCATTCTTTGTTTGTAAGTTTTTCAATTTTTTTGAAATGGTATTTTTGATCTTCTAAGTATAATTCTGATGAAGCACAATCCATTGCGATCATAATTCCATCTTTACCTGGTTTGTATCCCGCTTTTTGAATTGCTTCAACTAATAAATCTAAAGCAATTTCAGCTGGTGTTTTATCTTTAAATGCTTCTAGGTCATGGTTTTGATAAGCTCATTCAAAGTTTGGTGCAAATCCACCTTCATCTCCCACTGCAGTAATATCATTTTTAGATTTTAAGATTGCTTTTAAAGCTTGAAAAGTTTCAGATGATCATCTTAGAGCTTCACTAAAAGTTTTTGCTCCCACTGGCATAATCATAAATTCTTGAAAATCAATTGCTGAATCAGCGTGAGCCCCTCCATTAATAACATTTAGCATTGGAACAGGAAGTTTTGATGCTTGAATTCCACCTAAATACTTATAAAAAGGTACTCCTAATTCAAAAGATGCCGCTTGAGCTATTGCAATTGAAACAGCTAACATAGCATTTGCTCCTAGTTTTGTTTTAAATTCAGTTCCATCTAATTCAATCATTGTTCTATCAATTGTTAATTGATCTTGAACATCTAATCCAACTAATTTTGGTGCAATAATATCATTAACATTAGCAACTGCTTTTAAAACACCTTTTCCATTGTAACGTTTTGGGTCTTTATCTCTTAACTCTAATGCTTCATTAACTCCAGTAGAAGCTCCTGAAGGTGCTTTAGCACAACCATAACCACCAAACTCAGTTCAAACTTCAGCTTCAACTGTTGGTATACCACGTGAATCTAAAATTTCTCGAGCAATAATTTTTTCAATTCTTGACATAAAATAATTCCTTTCATAAAAGGCTTATGAATACATACTAATTATATTATTTTGTTTTTCTAATTCAATTATTTAATTAAAATGTAAATTAATCTAATTTTTAGTATTTCAACTAATGCTAAATATTAGTTTTTATACGATTTTTATTGTTTCAATTTCAGATGCAAAGTTGTTTTGATAAGCTTTTATTCTGATTTGATAATTTCCCGGACTTAGGTCTTTTAAAACATTTTTTTCTACATTTTCTCATTCACTAGAATTAGGTTTTTTATATTCCATATCAGTGCTTAAACCAGTTATTGTTGTTTTGTTAAATACTTTAAGCTGACCTGTTTGAATGCTTGGTCTTTTTAATTCTATTTTTTGAACTTCTGCATTAATTTTGTTGCCTTTATTTTTATATCTAATAAAAATATTTCCTATAGTTTGTCTCTCAATCACAAAATCATTACTTGTTATATCTATTCAATTTTCATTATTAATTCTGTATTGCATATCTGAATCAACATTTTTTAAAGTTATTTTTTGATCTGATAATTTAACTTCGGCTTTAGGTTTTTCTTGTTTTTGAATATCGAAAGTAAGTGAATTATTAACTTTGTCTAATTTAAATGAAAAGCCTTTTCTTTTAATTGAATTTAGTTTAATATTAACGCTACCAAATTTACTAAAGTGTTCTAAAAATAGAGTGTAAGTTTTTCCGTTATCATTTGTTTTTGCTTCTTTTATTAAAGCGCCTTCAATATTAAAGTTTCCGGCTTTTAAATCTTTAACTTCTTGATCTAGTTTTACTTGAAGTGCTAATTGATCATTTGAAGTTTCTATTTTGGTAACATCAACAACTTTAACCTGTTGATTAGAATTTATTTGCCTTTTAAACTTATAACTCACTTCTTTTATATTAGTTCCTGAAACAAAAGACTTTGTTGTAGTATTTTCAACCTCTATTTTTCTTTGATCAAAAGCTTTAAATACATCTACAAAATTATCAGATATTAATGTCAATTCTGATATTTCTCCTGTGTTTTCATCAGCATTATTATCAATTAAAGCTAATGTATCTTCTACTGTATTAACAAAATTAGGTATTTTAAAATTTCTGAACTTTACAGATTTTTCATTCTTTTCTCTGTTAAAATCATCTTTTTTGTGAAAATCTTTATCATTGTTTAAAAAGAACCTGAACTCTGTTGTCTTATCTTTTTGATTGGGTTCAACTCTATCACTTGTAGGATCAACATAATATCAATCACCATCAAGTTCAACTACATTTCATGCGTGCTTGACTTCTGAATTAGCTTCTCTAGAACTAGACCCTTCTTTGACTTTACATGGAATACCTAACTCATCACAGATCATTTGAAATCCTTTAGCATAACCTGTACATACAGTTTTTTTATCAACTAAAGCTGAATGTGCACTTTGATTTTTAAAAAGATTTTCTTTAGTATAGTCATATTTAACATTTTTAGTTATTCACTCATATGCTTTTGTTAGTCTTTCTAAAGTAGGTAGATTCATCCAGTCATTATCTTTAACTATCTTTTTAGCTGCCTCTCTTGCTTGAGCTTCTTCTTTAATTACTCTACTTTTATCTTTAGTATAAACTTTTACAACAGTTGAATATAAATAGCCTTTATATTTAGCATATAACATAGCTGATCGTTCTTCTTGAGCAGTACCATTTGCTAATTCATCTTCTTTTCAACTTACAGTGCCATCTAGTGATAAATTAAAAGTTTTATCTTTATCATTAGAATTATTATCACTTCCAAAAACTGCATCATTTGGATATCTTGTTCTTTGATATCACTTAATCTGATTTTGATCTTCAACAGGTCGATTAGTTTTTGAATCAATTAATTGAACTTTAGCTTCTTTATTAATGTGTTCATCTAATTCAATAAGCTTACTATTTAATTTATAATCTGGATGAGCATAAAAATTAATCCCAACTTCATTGTTTAACATCAAACTATTTAAATAAGAGTCTTCTAAATCAAATTTTTCGAAAGCTTTTGTTGTGTAATCTAAATATTTATTATTGATTTGTGTTAAATCAACTGAATTGTGAACTATATTATTGTTAGAATTATCATTTGTTGGAATTTCAGTGTTTGGATCATCGCTAGGAAGATTAGATTGATCATTATTATTTTGTGAATTTGAATGACCATTATTAGTGTTATTTGGTTTTACTGAATCGTTAGTTGGTTTATTAATTTTATTGTTAACATCACAACTTATACTCAAAAGACTTAAAGATGATGTTGATCCAATACCAGTTAATAAAGTTAAATATTTTAAAAGTTTTTTCATATTAAATTCTTTCTTTAAAATTTATTCTTGATTCTTTGGTTTTATTAGCTATATCATATTTTTTAAATAAATCTTCAAGCTGTGTTTTATAAGTATTGTACTCTTTAATACCACGTTTTATTGCTTCATGAATTTTTTTAGTATCAGCTTGATCAGTGTTTCTTTTACTTGCATCTTCTAAAGATTCATAATTATAGATGTATTGTGAGTTTGTTATTACTATATCTTCAATAGCATCTTTAAATTCTTTTTTAATCTGTTTATTTCAATAAGAATCTTCATTTTCTTCAGCTTTTAATTTATTATACAAATCATATACTAAAGCAGAAAAGGTTTTAAAGATTTGAAAATCTTCTTCAGCAGTAGTTTTAGAATCATCTTTTTTATCCATACCAGTTTGTTTTTGACAACTAATAACTGTTATTGTAGAACCAGAAATTGATAAAAATCCAGTTAATAAAGTTAAAATCTTTTTCACACTAAACACTTCCTACTATCAAATTAATTATATTAGTATTTAAGATTATAAATTTTAAAAGATAGGAGCAAAATAACTTGCTCTACCTTATTAAAGTACTTATATTTTTGATGCTGTACTTTTATTATCAGAAAATTTGTTTTAATTACTATTATCATAGATAGGTGAAAATTATGAGAAAAGTTAAAAATGTCATTTTATTTTCTATGAGTTTTATAACAGCTAACTTTTCTATTTTTAAAACCATAGATAGTAAGCCAGAAAATATTTTAATAAGTAAACAAACTACTGATAATGATAAAACAAAACAAGATTATTATTCACTAAGAGATGATTATCTTTTATTTAACCAATGACAATTTAATACTGGATTGTGTTGAGACTTTGCTTCGACTAAAGTTTTAGAAACTACATTAACAAAAGCCAATAATGAAATGTATGACTTTTCTGAAGCAAGTATTAGTGCAGGTGATGAAAATAATCTTGCTAATGGTGGTAACTTTTTTAAATTTCATAATCTTTTAACTAAAAATGGTATTGCTTTTGAATCTGATTTTAGATTTGGTGATCTTTATCATTTTCCAAATACTGGAACTTATTATAAAAAGTTATTAGAATTATACAAACCAAAATTTATTACAAACCTATCTGATAAGTTAAAAAAAGTTGAATTTAACCGTAGTGAAATTAGAAAGAATTTAAATAAAATTAAACAACATATCACTAATCACTCAGCATTAATGACTGCTATTGATCACTGAACAATTACAACTAATCCTAATAATAAGAAAAAAACTAATCAGATAGTTCACACTAATGCTAATAACCTTCACGCTGTTGCAATTATTGGTTGAGATGATAATTACCAAACTCTAGATAAACAACAAGGTGCTTTTATAGTTTTAAATAGTGATAAGCCTTATGAAAATAACGATGGAGTTAATTACTTACCTTATGATTCAACGCTTTATGATTTAAATTTATTTGGTTATCAGTTTACAGGTAATAAATTTATTACATCATCTAATAACAATAAAAGTTCAGTTAAAAATAATCATAAAAATTATTACAATTCTCAAAACCCAGATACTAGTTTAAAACAAACTAAGCAATTAAACCAAAATATCTTTAACTGAAATGATCAAGTTGAAATGACTTATAAATTTAACTCAAATCTTGCTAATTTACAAGAAATGAGTTTAAGAGTTTATTATGCTAATCAAGAAATCACTGATCAGTTTAATATTTATTCTACTAATGATAGTTTAACTTTAACACCTATTAAGAAAAAATTAAAAACTGGAAGTTATACAGTCAAACTAAATTACTCATATCAGTTTAACAATAATGATAAGCTTTATACTGATCAAGAAAATAGACAAATCTATGTTTTAGATGGTTCTGAAGGATTATCATCTTATTCTTATTGACAACATTCTAATCAAAATCAAGATTTTAATCATTATCTTTTTCATGCTGCAAATGGTTATAACTTAAATGATAAAATTCCTGTGATTTTATCAACTAATAGTGATGATAAATATAGTTTGAAACAAACTTATATAAATAAAAATAATAAGATAGTTTATAAAGTTGGTAAAACACAAATAAGTAATCTTTATCAAGAAGGAAAAGATAATACCTTTAAAGATATAACTTTAAATAAATTAAATGATCACAAAAATAAGTATGACTATCAAATAACTGTTGATAAATATGTTAATGATCAAAAAGTTGGAGATCAAAAGTACCAAATTTATAAACTAGACGATAAGAAAAACTATGTCATAGCAAAACTTTATTATGATCTAAGAGATGGTGCTAAACTAGAAAATCTCATTAATGAGATTCCTTTTGAATGAAATTCAACAACTGAAAAAAGATATCTAGAAAATCCAACTCATATTGATAATCTAAAGTTTTTAGGTTGAAAATATCTTAATAAAAATGGTAATCAACAAGATGTACCAAAACAAAATGACAAATATTATTTAGACTATAATCTTATAAAAAATTTAAAAACAGACAGTAAGAACTTAAATTTTATTGCCACTGGTGGAAGAGATAATCAATATCATACTCCAATCATTTTAAAACCTGTGTTTGATAAAACACACCAACAAGAACCCGTGATTAAAATAATTAACCAAGAAAGCAATTTTACAGCTAATGAAAAAATTGATATAAACAATTTTCAATTAGAAATTAAAGATAATCACAAGTCTTATAAAGTTACTCCTAATAGAGTGGTTTTAGAAAATGATGGTGCTTATAATTATGATGGTTTTGTAAAAATAAATCATAAGAAGTTGACTTTGGAATTTGATTATAAAAATAGAATTTATCAAAAAGAAATTTCGATTAATGTTAAAAAGAAAGTTATCTATCCTGACTTAAAACTACTAAACTCTAAACTAAAATATGACCCTAATGGCAATGAAGTTAAATTCAATCATAATATAGATTCAAACATAGTACAAGTTATGGGAAACTATGCTACTCAAATTGGAAGCTATACAGTTCATCTTAAAATAATTAATGATAACTACATTTTTGCAAATAATAAAAATCAATTATCATTTGACTGGTCTGTTGATAGTCAAAATAGTGGTCATGATAATTCAAACAACACTAATATTGATAATAATCATGATTTTCCAAACAATCACAATCAACCTATTCAACCAGACAATTCTAATGCTGAATCTGAAAATCAAAATAAAGATAACAATCAAACTAACCAAACTAGTAACAATCAAACAAAAAGTAGTAAAACTCGTAGAATTGTTATTTTAGCTGGTACTACAACAGCTACAGCAGCAATAGTATTACCAAGCACTATATGATTGGTTAAGTTCTTAAAGAAAAGAAAATAAAAGATAAATCTAAAGTTAAAAAACTTTTTTATTGTTGAGATATAAAGTACTTGTTTAGTTATTTAAATGATTTAAAAAAGTTAATAATATATTAAAATTAGTTTATTGCTTATTAAATTCGGGGTGAATAAATGAATAATCAAAAGATTATAAATATAGCAGTGATAGCTCACGTTGATGCAGGTAAATCTACTTTAGTTGATGCACTGTTAAAACAAGGTGGAGTTTTTCGTGAAAATCAAGAAGTAGTTGCTCAAGTTATGGATTCAAATGATCAAGAACGTGAAAGAGGAATTACCATTTATTCAAAAAACTGTTCAATTAATTATAAGGATATAAAAATTAATATTGTTGATACTCCTGGACACGCTGATTTTTCAAGTGAAGTTGAAAGAATTATGAAAACTGTAGATACAGTTATTTTACTAGTTGATTCAAGTGAAGGACCAATGCCTCAAACAAGATTTGTGCTACAAAAAGCATTAGAAATCGGACTAAAACCGATTCTATTTATTAATAAGATTGATAAAAAAGATCAGAGAGCTGATGAAGTTGTTGAAGAAGTTTTAGAGTTATTTTTAGAACTAAATGCCACTGATGAACAATTAAACTTTACAACTTTATATGGAATTGCAAGAGAAGGTATTGCTCAGTATTCTTTAGATAAAAAATCAACAAACTTAAATCCATTATTTGAAACAATTGAAAAACAAATTAAAAGTTATCCACTAGCATTAGCTAATAATAACTTAGTTATGCAAGTTTCGACTCTTGCTTATGATAGTTTTATTGGTCGTTTAGGAATCGGAAGAATCTTTGAAGGAATTATCAAAGAAAATCAAACTGTTTCAGTTGTTAAAAACAATGGTTCAATAAAACAGGCAAAAATTACTAAACTAATGGTTTATCAAGGATTAAATAAAGTTGCAGTTAAACAAGCAACAGCAGGAGATATTATCACTTTTGCAGGAATAGAAGATATTTCAATTGGTGATACTATTAACGAGTTAAACATCATAAAACCACTAAAACCAATTTTAATTGAAGAACCTACTATGTCTATGAATTTTTTAGTTAACACTTCTCCTTTTGCTGGTAAAGTAGGAAAATTTGTTACTTCAAGAAATATTAAAGAACGTTTAGAACGTGAGACACAAGTTAATGTTGGTTTAAAAGTTGAACCTTTAACAAATTCTAATATTGAAGGATTTAGAGTTTTAGGACGTGGTGAACTTCATATTTCAGTTCTAATTGAAGCAATGAGAAGAGAAGGATTTGAACTAGCAGTAAGTAAACCAGAAGTGTTATTTCAAAAAGATCCGATTACCGATCAAATTCTTGAACCAATAGAAAAAGTTATTTTAAATGTTCCAAGCGAATACTCAGGTACTGTTATTAATAAATTAAACTTGAGAAAAGGTGTCATGCTTGATATGGATTCAGATGGTGTGAGAGATAAAATTACTTATTCAGTGCCTTTAAGAGGGTTAATTGGTTTTAGAAGTGAATTTACCAATGATACTCATGGTGAAGGAATTATGATCAAAAGCTTTTTAGAATATCAACCATATAAAGGTGAAATCACTAGAAGACAAAACGGAGTGTTAGTTTCAATGGCTAATGGAAAAAGTCTAGCGTATGCTTTAAACAATCTGGAAGATCGTGGAATTTTATTTATCGGTCCACAAACTGATGTTTATGAAGGAATGATTATTGGTCAGCACTCAAGAGATAATGATTTAGATGTTAATCCAACTATAAGTAAAAAATTAACTAATACTAGATCTAGTGGAACTGATGAAGCTATTAAACTAACTCCATTTAAAAAAATGAGCTTAGAAGAAGCTTTAGAATACATTCAAGCAGATGAACTAGTTGAAGTAACTCCAACTGACATTAGATTACGTAAACGTTGACTAACTCAAGTTGAAAGAAAACAACACAGAAACGATAAATATTAACTATTAGCTTATTTTTATAAATTAAATTTAACAATTATTTTAACTAATATTTAACTAAACAAAAAGGATTGATTCAACAACTGTTTAAATCAATCCTTTTTTATTTATTAATTGTTTTAATCATTTCTAACTCGTCATTTCTTTCAGAATAATATAGTTTATTTTCATAATCAAGAATACCGATTTTTTTTAATTCTAAAAATTCTAGTGTTTCATAAATTAAAATTAAATAATAAACTATAGTCTGACAAAAAATCATAAAATTTAGAAATTCATTAGCGTCTTGAACTTCTGATGGTAATAATTCAAAATCTTTTTCTTCAACTGCGTCAACAAAATCAGACAAAATTTCTTCGATTGAATATATTTTATCGATTGAATCAGTAATTGACTGTGCCTTTTTAACTTTTTTAAGTGCTTTTAAAAAACCTTCATAGAAAAAATCAAATTCTTTAATAGTATCTAATTGTTTTAATTGCTCAATAAAATAGTCAACATAAGTTTTAGCTAATTCATAAAAAGTATCTCTAATTTTTAGATCAACACCAAATTCATCAACATGATCAAAAACTCTAGATTTAGGTTTTGGTTTTTGATAAAAATCTTCAAACTCACTGATAACTGATAATAAAACTTCTAATCTAATTAAAAATAAATCATTCAAGTCTTGATTGTTATCTGTTGATTCTGAAATAAGTTTAACTTTAGTTTCTGGAAAATATGTATCAATTCATTTTTTAAAATTGGCAATATCATTATCTTTTTGTCACTTGTCTTTTATCTCTTTAAAATAATTTGGTTCTCAATTAACTGTGTTTTCTAAAATTAACAGTTCGTCTTCTAATATTTGTTTTAAAGCTTTATCATATATAAACATAATTTTGGTTCTCCCTGTATTATAGTATTAGATTTTTATAAAAATTAGTCATCTAATTTTAACACTGCAATGAATGCTTCTTGTGGCACTTCAACAGAACCAATTTCTTTCATTTTTTTCTTACCTTCTTTTTGTTTTTCTAATAGTTTTTTACGACGCGATTTATCAGCTGCATGCAACTTTCAAGTAACATCTTTTCTATAAGCTTTAATTGTTTCTCTAGAAATAACTTTATTTCCGATGGTCGCTTGAACTGGTACTTCAAAATTTTGTCTTGGAATTAGTTCTTTTAATTTTAAGGTAAGAGCAGATCCTCTTTGATAAGCAAATTTTTGGTTAACAATCATTGAAAAAGCATCAACCATATCACCATTTAATTTGATATCCATACGAACTAATTTAGATTCTTGATATCCGATTAGTTCATATTCAAATGAAGCATAACCTCTAGAAATGGATTTTAATTTATTAAAAAAATCAAAAATAATTTCAGCTAATGGCAATTGATAAATAAGAATTCTTCTGAGATCATCAATAATTTCTATGCTCTTATAAATACCTAATTTATTTTGACATAAATTCATTAAATCTCCAATGTAATCAACTGGAGTTGTAATTTTAATTTCAACAAAAGGTTCTTCAATTTTTTTAATTTTTTGAGCATCAGGTAATTTTGCGGGGTTATCTAATTCTAAGATTTCACCGTTTGTTAAATGAACTTTATAAATTACACTAGGAGCAGTAGCAATTAATTCAAGATTATATTCTCTTTCTAATCTTTCTTGAATCACTTCCATATGCAATAATCCTAAAAAACCACACCTAAAACCAAATCCTAATGCTTGACTGGTTTCAGGTTCATAAACTAAAGATGAATCAGATAGTTCAATTTTTTCTAAAGCGTCTTTAAAATCTTGATATTTATTAGTATCAATAGGATAAATTCCACAATAAACCATTGGTTTTAGTTTTTTATAACCTTCTAGTGGTGTTGACGCTGGATTAATAACACTAGTGATTGTGTCTCCAACATTAACATCTTTAATTGTTTTAATTGAAGCAGTAATTCAACCAACTTCACCAGCTTCTAAAACATCTTTTTTGATGATTTTTGGATTTTTAATTCCCAGTGAGTTAACTTCATATTCAGCATTATTTGACATAAGTTTAATTTTGTCACCTAGTTTAATAGTTCCTTGCTTTAATCTGACTGACATGACAACACCAAGATACTTGTCATAATAACTATCAAAAATTAGCGCTTTTAAAGGTTTAGTATCATCAGCATCATTAGGGGCAGGAATTTGATTAACAATTGCTTCTAAAACATCTTCAACATTTAAACCAGTTTTTGCTGAAATCAACGGAGCATTACTACAATCAAGACCAATAACTTCTTCAATTTCATTTTTGACTCTTTCAACATCAGCACTAGATAAATCAATTTTGTTAATCACAGGAATAATTTCTAAATTATTATCAATTGCTAAATAAACATTGGCCAAGGTTTGAGCTTCAACACCTTGAGTGGCATCAACAACTAAAATCGCACCTTCACACGCTGCTAAGCTTCGTGAAACTTCATAAGTAAAATCAACATGACCTGGAGTATCAATTAAATTAAAGACATATTCTTGATTGTCTTTAGATCTATATTTTAATTGCACAGAATTTAGTTTAATAGTAATTCCTCTTTCACGCTCAATATCCATCGAATCTAAAAGTTGGTCTTGCATTTCGCGTTTTTCAACTGCATTAGTTAATTCTAAAATACGATCAGCTAAAGTTGATTTACCATGATCAATATGAGCAATGATGCTAAAATTTCTAATTTTAGATTTATCCATACTATCTCCTTTCTATCAGTCAAATTTTTTACTATATTTATTTATAAATCACATAATGTTTTGTTCTAAATCAGTATTAATTTGTTCATCAAACACCTTGTCTTTAGAATTATCAAAAATAATATAATGAGCAAAACAATCATTTTTTAACAATGTTTTTAATTGGTTTTCAGACATTTTTGCATACATTTGAGGTTTTGTATAACTATTGTTGTTAGCTAATAATAATATAGGTAAGTTTTGTCTTATAAATTTTATATTATTTGTTAAATTATTAAATATCATGCATTTATAAACATCACGTAATGCACAAACGCTAAATACTTTAGTTAAAAGTGGATCTTGCATTAACTCTAAATATTTTTTAAAGATTTCATTATTTTCAATATTGCGTTCTTTTTTCATTAATCTTTTAAATCTTTTTAAAAATAAATTTTGTTTAAACGTGCAGGGATATTTTTTTCCAGCAGAAATTTCTATTAAAAATAATCATAAATTATTTACTAGTAAGTTAAGTTTATTAAACTCAATAAAAGAAGATAATATTAATCCATCAATTGTTTCTGAATATTTAATAGCATAAGCTTTGGCAAAAATACTTCCAAGAGCATGAGCAATTAAAAATAATGGTAGATGTTTATAAGTTTTTTTAACATAATCATTAACTGATTTTAACTCTTCGACAATCAATTTTCATCCATTAAAATAATTGAAAAATACTGGATCTTTACTGCTTATTTCATCAGGTTTTTCAAAGCCTTTTAGTGATGAGCAAATAACAATAATATTTTGCTTATTCATTCTTTTTGCAAATTTTGTATAACTTAAAATTTGTTCAGCTCCAGTTGCAATTAAATGAATAACTGCTTTAGGTTGTTTATTAGTTATTCAAATATATGTTTTAATTTCTCGTCCATCAATTGCTTGAATTTGAAAGTTATATGCTAGTTCTTTCATACTAAACCTCTTTTAAAACAAGCTTGTATGTTGCATTAAAAGCTAATCTATCAGCTAGTTCATTATACTTATTATTACTATGAGCTTTTACTCATTCAAAAGAAATATTTATTTGCTTTTGTTTGTTTTGCATATACTCTTTATATTTTTTAGTAAATTCTTTATTTGCTTGTCATTCCTGAGTTACTCACTTACTAACTCCTTGATAATCATGATAAATTTTTAAATCTTTGATATTGTTGTCTAAACAAAATTGAGTAACATGCATAGCAGCTAGCAATTCTCCAGCAACATTTCTAAGCTCAGCAGTTTTAGAATCATTAAATCTCTGACTAATATGTACTTGTTTATTATTAAAAATAACAACAGCACCAAATGAATAAGTTTTAGATTCAACATCATAACTACCATCAGTATAGGCAATAGCTGAATTTTTATCAGTACTAATGGTATTTTTTGCTGGTTTAGTTATAGTTTGCTTATTTTTATAATTAAGATAATCTAAAGCGTCTTGTTTGTTTGAAAAAGCTTTAAATTCAGCATTAGCAAACTTATCAACTTGAAGTTTTGTTTGCTCTCAAGAAGTATATATTCCAGGCTTGCGTCCTTGTTTAACTGCATAAAATTTTTGATTAGACATAGTATAAAACACCTCTTAATAAGCTCTGGCAAAATAGACTTTTAATTGTGAGTCTTTTTTACAATTAAAACACTTAGATTTAGTTTGCTCAACATCAAAAGCAATACATCTAGAGTTTGTTGAGGTCTTTTGTTTTACATCATTTTCACAAGTTATATCACCACAAAAAGGCACTAAAACAAAACCTTGATTTTGTTTTAAAATTTCAATGTATTGTTCAATTGAATCAGCAGTAAATGTTTTTGACTCTCTATTTTGCAAAGCTTTTTGATAAAGTGAATTATCATAATCTTTAATCATCTGATCAACACTTGATACAACATTGTTGATATCAACTTTAATCTTGTTAGTTTGATCATCACGTCTTGAAATAGTTAACTGATGATTTTCAAGATCACGAGGACCAATCTCAATTCTAATAGGAATACCTTTAATTTCAGCTTCACTGATCTTAAATCCAAAGCTTTTGTCAGTATCATCAATTTCAGTTCGATAATTTGCTAGTTGTTTTTTTATTTGTTTTGCAACCTTTTGAATTTGATCAGTGTTTTTAATTTGAATAATTTGAACTTGAATAGGTGAAATTGAGCTTGGTAATATTAAACCATTATCATCACTATGAGTCATAATAATTGCTCCAATTAAACGAGTTGAAACTCCTCAACTAGTCGAATAAGCATATTCTAGTTGACCATCTTTATTTTGAAATTTAATGTCATAAGCTTTTGAGAAATTATCAGCAAAAAAATGTGAAGTTCCACATTGCAAAGCTTGACCATCAAACATTAATGATTCGATTGTATAAGTGTCTTTTGCTCCTGCAAATTTTTCCTTTACAGTTTTTTTACCAGCAATTACTGGTAGTAATAGAATCTTTTGAGCAAAATTCTTATAGATCTGTAATACTTTCAAAGTAAATTCTTCAGCTTCATTATAAGAATTGTGAACAGTGTGTCCTTCTTGTCATAAAAATTCACTAGTTCTTAAAAATGGTCTTGTTGTTTTTTCTCAACGCATAACATTACATCACTGATTGTAAATTAAAGGCAGATCTCTATATGAGTTAACTTCGTTGCTAAAAAAATCCATCATCAACACTTCACTTGTTGGTCTGATAAATAAAACTTCTTCAAGTTGTTTGTCTCCAACTTTTGTGACAGTAGCAATTTCTGGAGAAAAACCTTCAATATGATCTTTTTCTCTATTAAACAAAGATTCTGGAATTAAAAGTGGAAAGTAGACATTTTGAACTTTTATTTTTTTAAATTCAAGATCTAAATGTTTTTGAATTAATTCTCAAATAGCATAACCATAAGGTCTGAAAATCATTGTTCCTTTAACAGCTCCATAACTTGCTAGTTTTGCATTAATAACAATATCTGTATATCATTTTGCAAAATCAAAATTACGAGGTGTTATCTTATCTAATTGCTTTACCATGTTCTTTCCTACTTTCTTGTTTGACAACTCCATCAGTTCCAAAATATAATTTAATTTTTAACCCCGATTGTTCAATTGCTTGTTGAGCTTTTCGATAAACTTGATAGCTTCTAAACATAATTCAGTCAATTGACTCAACTTGGATATCTTCAGAAATAATAGCCATTGACTTAGATCGATCTCAAATTCAATCTTTTTTAGTTGATTTAGCTAAATGTTTAGGATTAATTCCTATAATCATAACCTCTTTAGGATTAAACCCCGTATCAGTCATTCACTTTCAAAAATGAGCTCTAGAAGAAACATCAAATTCTAATAAAATTGAATGTTCTTGTTGTTGATAAGATCAAACTACATATTCTTCAGTTGGTTTTAAGATTAAGCGTTTAACTGGACGAATACCATAATCTAAAATATTTTGTCAATTCTTGTGATCTGTATAAAATAAAAAATATTCAATACCCTTTTTTTCGAATAAGTCGATAATAGTCTTTTTTTCACTTTCTTTTGTCATGAAAAAAGAATTTAAAAGATTATCAAAATAATTATCTTCAATTAAATCATTATTATTTTTTCAAAATTTTAATTTTGATACTAATTCTTTAATATTTTCTTTATTAAATTCTTTTAGTTTTGATTTAACTTTTTTATCCTTTTTTTTCATGATTTTATCGATTCTTTCTTTAATAATTATATATTCTTTACAAATTTAATGAATAAAAAGGCTGCGTCAAGCAGCCTTGTAATTTTCTAAAATGGCGGGTTAAGAGAGACTCGAACTCTCGCGCCGGATAACCGACCTAACACCTTAGCAGGGTGTCCTCTTCACCAACTTGAGTATTAACCCATAACATTAAATATTATTACATAAAAAATAATTAAATAAAACTATAGAATAATAAAGTTTTGAATTTTTAATACTTGCTAATTAAAAATTAAATACTAACCATATTAAGCAATTGTCAACAAAATATCTATTTAGATGGATTTAAAATATGCTTTAAATAAAGTAGTAAAATCTTAAAATTGAATAAATTTAGTGCTTTTTATCTAGATTTTTAGCATGTTACTAGAAATTTTTCTAGTTTCATATTTTTTATAGTAAGTAAAATATAAATAATTTTTTAATTATTATCTGTATTTATTAATTTATTTTGCTGTTTATTAATAAACTAGATGCATATGATTAATAAGATATTAATAACTTATTTTATTAATTATTTCTATTCTAAACTTATTATTTTTTGTAGATTAAATGAAATAAAATAAATAATAAAATCACTTTTTTCAACATTATCTTCAATTTAAAATGATAATTCTATAACTCATTATTAAAAAATTACAAGCTATATTTTAAGAAAGTTTTTCGATAAAATGAGAGAAATTTAATATAAATTTAGTCAATATTATAAAAATAAACTAAATAAAATTAAGCATAACTTATAGAATACATAAACCTTAAAAATTAAATACTGTACTAATAATTTTCTATATTAATTTAATAAGAAAGTTAACAATAATTTATAGAATCTAAAATTTTAAAAAAACAAATGATAATACAAGTTAAAATCTCAAATCATTTATTAAATGCCTGAATTAAATGCTAATAAGATTCTAAATCTAAGCAAGTATTTAGTAATTTAATAGTACTAAAATTAATTCTTCAAATAGTTTTAAAATGCGAATAATGAGTAATTTAAAAGCACTATGCTTATGTGATATTAAAATCAAAAGAAAAATACAATAAATAATAACATCAAATTAACTTAAATTAAATTTTTAAAATAAAAAGTTTTTACGATAAATACTGATTATTTTGATAGCAAAAAACTCTTAACTCATAAATAACATTGTTTAGCAAATAATTAAACATAATCTTATCATTAGATTTAGTCGTGCTTTAATAGATAAATAATTTGTACAAAACCTTACCTTTAATATAGAATCAGTCGCTTTTTAAATTATGAGATGTCTCATTTTCATATTATCAACCTTACACAACGAAGTTTTATGTTAACAACTATTAATAAAACGAGTTTTTCAATAACAAAAAATTATTTCAGTGTAAATTGTGAGCATGATTATTATTAATTCTAACTATAAATAAATTATTAGTTTCTTAGTTCTAAAAGTATTATTTATTAGTTCTAATAAACATTTATTTTATTAATTATTACAGATTGTATTAAAACTTAATTTTATATTTCTAAATTACTAGTGATATAACTAATAAGATAAGATTTTATCAATAAATTTATAATCATATTTAATTCAAATTTTTCGATAAAATGAGAGAAATTTAGCATAATTTTATCCAATATTTTAAAAATATAAAAACTAGTAAATTACTCTAACACTAAAAAAGAATTCATTTTATATAAAAGATTTAATTACATACAAAACTAACTTTATTTTGTATATCTGAGTTTATTAAATGTTTTAGTAAAAAATAAATAATAAAGCATTTAAAAAAACTGTTTTTAAATTGAGTAACCGAAATTATTTTGAAAAGACTTTAAAACTTTTGTTTATTAATTAAAGAATTAATTGTAGGTCACATGCCTTAATACAAGCTTATTTATTGAAATAAATTCACACTTTGTGTACATCTAAAATATGAGTTACTTTAATACACTAAAAGAACATATTTTAAATATGCATTTAATTCTAATATTTTTAAAAATATTGTGGCTTCTCTAAATATTGGTCAAGACAGAACAAAATACAAAAAATATTAACTAAAAACTTTGAATAACTCAAATGAAATAGTGTAAAATAAAAATTTTAAAATATGGGCAGTATTTATCATAAATACTGAGTATTTTGAATATAAAATACTCAAATAAACAAAAAAAAGAATATAAATTTCAGTTATAAAATAAGTAATGATTTTTATATTAAAAAAGTTAAAAGATTTAAATAAATAACTAGTAATTGATAATAACGTTATTGAAATCATCACAATAAAAGAAGAAAGGAAAACAAATATATTATTATAACTATTGTTCTTATAAAATTAATAATTTATTAATGTTAAAATAGTATTTTTCTATATAAATCAGCAAATTATAGTGCAATTTTATTTATGTATTTTAGTAATTTCTTTTGTTATCTTTTGAAAAAATTAGCTAAATTAAATTCTTACCTTTATAAGTTTTCATACTCAATAAATCTATTAGCAAATTTTTGAATGAGTGAATAGATGTTTAAGTTAAATATTACAAATATTATTTAAGCTAAGTTTTACGATAAAATGAGAGAAATTTAGTATAAATTTAGTTAATATAACAAAAATAAACTAAATAAAGTAAAATGATTTAGATTAATTAATTTAAAGAAAAAAATAAATTAAATTAATAAAATACTAAATCATTAAATACTAAAAAGCAGATAGAAAAATAGCTATAAAAATTAAATACATTTCTTTATTCTTTTCTGTTCAAAGATTTAAAATTACAATTTTTGTTTGGAGATAAATCCTTTTATTGAAAAACAAACACGGTTATTCTTAAAACATTATTAAAATATCTTCTATCTATTTTAATAGAAGATTGAAATAAGTAAAAAACTAAAATTCTTTTTTTAAAATATTGTATCCTTTTTATGTCTATTTTGAATTTTAGAATTACATAAGTCAGTAAAACTTAAAAGTGAATATTAATATTTTTTTACAAAGACATTACGGTCTCAAAACAAGAGTGAACTTAAATTTTAAAATTAATCAATTTTAAAATTTAAAAAAATGATTAGAATTATCTAATCATTTTTATTTAAACAATTATCAATATTAAACAAAACTTTTAACATATAACGGATTAATATTATTTACATCTTCAACCAGTTCAAAGATTTCTTTAGTCTCTAAATAATTATTAATAAAATCTATATCATAATCTTTAACAATTTTAAATTCACTATATTTATCAAAATAGCTTTGTAGTTCGTCTTCAGTAACTAATTTAATATTTTCTAAAACCTTGAAATGATCATAAACAGCTAGATAATACTTATTACTTCTAGCATCTAGTAATGAAAGCACTTTATTTTTACCAGCTTGAAATAACAATGAATTAATTAGATAAACCTTTATATTGTTGTTTAATGTTTTAAGAGTTTTAACTATTGTTAACCCAACTCTTACTCCTGTATAACTTCCAGGTCCTTTTGTTAAATAAAATGAACCAACATCTTTAATAGTTAAGTTATTTTTATATAGAAATAATTTTAGTTGATCAATAGCAATATCAGAGATCTTTTTATTATCCTTAATGATTAAATAATCAATTATCTTATTATCTTTTTCTAATATAAAAATAAGCTTTCAATTAGTTGTATCTATAAAAAGATTCATAGTTATTCTCCTAAGATAAATATTCTTTTATTTTCATCAATAATTTTAATAGTAATAGTAATTTTATTTGTGTTAGAAAAATCTAGACTTAAATTCTCATATCATTCAATAATATTAATACTATTATCAAATTCATCTAAATACATATCAATTTCTGAGTCATTGTTTAATCTATAAGCATCAACATGATTAATCTTAAAATCATTTGTTTGATACTGATTTAAAATTACAAATGTAGGTGATGAAATATTTTCTTTAACACCCAATTCTTTTAACAAAGATTTTGTAAAAGCAGTTTTTCCTGAACCCAAACCGCCATTTAATAAAAGATAAAAAGGTAACTGGCTATTTTTAATTTGCTTAGCAATTTTAGTTGCTAAGTTATTAGTGTCTTGTAAATTATTAATATAAATTTCTTTCATATTAACTCCTAATATTAATAATATATGCTTTTTATTTTAGCTAATATCTTTAGATAATAAAAATCCTTCTTATCAGCTAAGAAAGATTTTTGATTATAATCACTTATTAAAGACCTTTTTATATGCAAGCTTAGTTAGTTCAGCTACTACAAAATAACTAGCTAATATAGCTATTGCTATTGGTAAGAATATCCATCCAGGACTAGTTAATTGAATTAATGAACCTAGTTTTGATTGTGAAACAAATGTGATGAAAATAGCTATAACACTAACAAATGCTGCGATTGAATAAACTGGTCATGATGATCTACTTTGAATGATTGGTATGTGTTCAGTACGTAAAACTTGAAATACTAAAGTTTGAGATAACAATCCAATTAAGAATCAACAAGCTTGAAATTGTGACATTGCCATATTAGCAAGACTAGCGTCTCCCATAGCTGTTGCTTGGTTATATTGAGTTACAAACCCTAGACCATAACCAGCTACAGCAAAAGTAATAATATCAAACAATGAACTGACCGTTCCATTAATAGTAGTAAATGGTAATAGATCTTTAGAATTTCATCGTTGCGGTGTTATTAAAAATGACGGATCTACATTGTCTAATGAAACTCCAAATTGTGAAAAATCATAAATTAGGTTTTGTAATAGAATTTGGGCTGGAGCCATTGGAACAAATGGTAATCACAAAGTACCTATTAACACTGATAATGAGTTACCAAAGTTTGAAGCAGTTGTGATTTTAATATATTTTAAAATATTACAAAAAACAGTTCTTCCTTGGATGATTCCTTTTTCTAAAACTAATAATGATTTTTCCAATAAAATAATGTCACTTGCATCTTTTGCAATATCTGTTGCATTATTAACTGAAATAGCTACATCACTTTGTCTTAAAACAGGAGCATCATTAATACCATCTCCCATATAACCAACAACGTGATCGTTTTGTTTTAAAACTTGAATGATTTTAACTTTTTGTAGTGGATTTAACTTTACAAAGATGTTATTTTTTTCAACAATTTTTCTTAATTCATATTCACTAGCTGCATCAATTTCTTCACCAGTTACTAGACCTTTGATTTCTAGATCTACCATCTTGCAAATAGCTCTTGTAATTGGTTCGTTATCTCCTGTTAGAATTTTTAATTCTACTCCATATTTTTTTAATAATTTAATAGTTTGTTTTGTTGATGGTTTAGGAGTATCTAAAAATGACGCAAATCCCATAAAAACTAAGTTAGTTTCGTCTTTTGGGGCAAATCTTGTTTTTCCGTCTTTAATATGTTTAAAAGCAACACCTAATAAACGTTTTCCCTGTTGATTGACATTTTCATAATATGCTTGAATTTGTCTTTTATAAGCATCAGTTAAATTAACAATTTTACCTTCTTTTAATACCTTAGTACATGAGTTTAAGATTTCTTCAACACTACCTTTGGTGATCATGGTTCTATTATCTTTATCATCATCAAAAATAATAGTTAATTTTCTTCGGTTAAAATCAAATGGAATTTCATCAATTTTTGTGATATCTTGAATTGAAAAATTGTGGTTATGATTCTTAACATAATCAACGATTGCTTTATCCATCGGATTTTTCAACCCTGTTTGATAATAACTATTTATATATAGATATTTTAAAAGTAAAGGGTCGGGTTTTTTATCTACTGTTAGATAATCAATAAGTTCTATTTTATCGTTTGTTAATGTACCGGTCTTATCAGTACATAAAATGTCAATAGCTCCTAATGATTGAATTGCTTCTAATCTTTTAACAACAACTTTTTGTTTTGTCATCTTAGAAGCTCCATTAGCTAAGTTTGTCGTTACAATCATAGGTAACATTTCAGGAGTTAATCCTACAGCTACAGCTACAGCAAAAAAGATTGCTTGAAATCAAGGATTATCTTTTACAGAGTCAAAATGACCATTCATTGCAATAGTTCCAATAATTGCTTTTGCTAAATAAACAGTTGGAACCATCACTAACATAAATATTAGTAACATTCTTGTTACTTTTTTAATTCCTTTAGTAAAACTTGAATCAGGACGTTTTTCCATAATAGTTTTACTAATAGTTGAAAAATAAGTGTCATTTCCTGTTGCTAAAACAATAGCAATAGCACTTCCAGAAACAACACTAGTTCCTGTATAACAAATATTTTCTAAATCTAAAATATTATTTGTATTATTTTTATTAGTTGCATGTTTTTCAACAGGCATTGATTCTCCAGTTAATGAAGATTGGTTAATAAATAAATCATTTGATTGCACAATTCTAACATCAGCTGGCAACATATCTCCACTTGAAAGATAAATTAAATCACCAGGAACAAGATGCTTAACATCAATTTCTTCACCTAGTCTAATTAAATCTAGTTGATTTTTTTTAGTAATCTTTTGATAATTTTCAACTTCATCTTCATTTTTATGTCTGATGATATTTGTTGTGCTTTTTACAATTGTTGCAATTCTTTTAGTTACTAGATGACTTCTTAATGATTGAATAAATGAAGCAGTTCCACTAGCAACAACCATTATGATTATAATGATTCCTCCCACTAAATCAAAGCTAGAATCAGATCCATGATTTTGGCCAAAACCATTAGTAGCATAAGAAATAAAATTGTATAAAGAAATTAAAATTAAAACAATATTAAATGGTCCAAAAAACGCACTAATAAACTCAGAAAAAACATTAAACTCTTTTCTTTTTAATTCATTTGTTCCATATTTTTTCAATCTTAATTCATATTCTTCATTAGTCAATCCAAAGTAATTTAAACCCATTGTTTTTAAAATTTCGGCTTGATCTAATCCTGAGACATTCTTAATAAAATTTTCATTTGAAAATTGTACTTGCTTTTTACGGTTTTTTAGCTTTTTAGGAGAGTATTTTTTAAACGTGATTTTAAACATTTTTCTACTCCTTTGAATAGTCAAATAATGTTATAAATCAGTTACTACAGCAAAATAAAAGTGGCGTAACTTATAACATAATTTAACTTTGTATTATTTAACTTAAAAAAATGGACGGACTCGGGACTTTCATCTAACTTAATACTAATTTTTGTCATAAATTCTCACCACCTTGCTTTTTAAATTATACTTTAAAAACCAATAAAAATTAAGTTATAACTTATGTATGCTTGCTTTAATGTAAGAAAAGAACAGATACGAGATTACAGTTAGCTAGACTTTCTATTCTAAGGTTGAAACTAACTAGTTAATTATTTTAAAAAAATGCTAATTTCAAGGCATAATAAAAAAAACAAGTAAACTTCATGGCAAAATTTAGTGAATTTTACTTTAATGATAGTTGTACTTGAAATTTTAACCTAACTCAAACATAAACTTTGATTCATATCTATTCTAATGTTGCTTGACTATTTTTTTAATTCTTTTAATTAATTCATCAGATGTCATGGCTGTTGTTGGACTATCAATTTTTGTTGAATTTTGTAATTCATTTTTTAACAACTCTCTAATTTCAGCAGTTTTATCATCTTGAACGGTTGGCTTTGCAATAATTTCACCATTAGTCTCAAAATCTAAAATAGATTTTAACGATAGTATTGCTGATTCTAAAAGATTTAATGTAATGTATTCGTTTGATTTGGTTTTATCAGTTTGAGCATTTAATTTATTTTGCAAATTTTTATATCTCTCTTCTAATTTATTAAGTCCTTTCTTATCATTTACAACTTTTGCTAAAGGCATGATATATCCAGAATTTTTGGCTAATGTAATTCAGTTTTCTTCTTCATTTTGTTGGTCTAACTTATTTTTACCAGTATAAAGTCATTCTAAAAATTTAATAGTTCCCTGGTTTAATCTACTGTTTTTACTATCTATTGGTAAAATACTTGATCCGCCTTCGCTAAAAATTTTTTGTCCCTTGCTTTTAGATAGCAGTAATTGAGGTTTCATTGCAACATCACCTGATTTTGCATCTTTTCTATCGTCTGGATTTGCAACTCAATTAGTAATTTTGTTTTGAGATGATCCAACAGATGGAGTAAGGCTTATTGCACTTTGAAATCTACGTATTTCGTGTGCTCCCCAGTCATTATCTCTATCAGTATATTTAATAGATTGAAATACAACTTTCTTAGATACAGCGCCTTTTTTAGTTTCTTGCTCTATTCTTTGTTTCACATTTATAGTGTAGTCATCTCATAAATTTTTAGTTTCTTTTTCGACGCTTGAATCAGTTACTAAATTGTAATCAACATTATTCTTACTGTTTAATTTAAAAATTACTTTGTCTTTATCAATTCTTGAATCTAACTCCTTGTAGAAAGTGTCATAAAAGTAGTCAATTGAAAATACGTTACCAGAAATTATTTCTGTTGTAATCTTAGGATTATCAATTTCTAATCCTTGTGTAAATTTTTTTGCAAGATCTCTGATTGATTGAATTGATTCAAATGTAGAATCATCAACATTTCTTATGTCTTTAAACACTGTTTTATTTTTAGCTTTTATTCAATTTCAGACACTATTTTCTGGTATTTTAGTATAATCTTTATTACCTTCATTAGCTTTTTTTGCTGCTTGTTCTACTGACTTAACAATATTAGCTGATTCATTAATAGTTCCGCCATTTTTCTTGATCAAATCAAACATTTTATTTAACAATTGGTAATTGAAGTTAAGAGAATCAAGATCTGAGTTATCAAAAGGGATATTAAATAGTGTTTCGGTTTTTTCACCTTGTCCTGCTAGAGTAGAGTGCAAATTTGCAATCTTTTTACTAAATAAATCCTTTTTAATTACTGAACCACTCAAATCTAATAAGTTATTTGTTTGTTTTAAAACATAAGCTCCAGACTGACTACCTACAACAATGTTTGGCAAATTATTAAAATCACCTGTTATGATGTAATCTTTTACTTTTTTAATTAGTTTAAACTCATCATCGGTTCTGGTTTTATCTTTGAATTGTAACTCAACTTTTACAAAATCTTGTTGATCTTTAAAATTATTATTATAGTATTCTGTTAATGGTTTTAGCCCAAAAGCTAAAGGCCAAAATTCACCTTGTGCTAATTGCACAATAATAGTGTTTCGTTGTGAAGCAAGATTACAAGCAATTGTAAAAAATGGAGTAAATAATGTTGTACATCCTAAAAATGACAATCCTATTTTCTTATTCATTTTTTCTATTCTCCTATATTCAAGTTTAATTATCCGCTCTTGTTAAGTAATCCAATAAGTAAACTTCAAATCTATAATAGTAAAAAACTATTGAAAATTATTTTTTAAAAACATATTTTTATTTAAAATCTTTGATTTTTTAGGTAATTTAAAAATTCGTATTAAGAAAAATACACTTTAAACAATTACTTTATTCAAGTTAATATAAAAAAATGAAAAATAACTAATTTAAGTAAAAATAAAAAGTAATGTTTAATCTTTAGATGTTATAAAAAAAACGAACTATTTGTTCGTTTAAAAATAATTCGTTTCATGTTTATAAAATATTTTTATTTTTTGTGTATGAGCATTTTTAGTTAATTTGTGTTTTAATGTTGAGCAATTATTTTTTTAAATTTCTCAATTAACTCATCTCCTGTTAAAGGTTTTGTTGGATTGTCAATTTGTGTTAATCCTTGTAATTGACCTGCAAATAGACGAGTAATTTGAGCAGTTTTATCATCCTGTACAGTTGGTTTTGAGATAACGTCACTATTAGTTTCAAAATTTAGAATTGATTTTAGAGATATTTTTGCTGACTCTAAAAGATTTAATGTAACATATTTTCATGATCTAGTTTTGTCACTTTCTTTTAATAATTCTTTTTCTAGATTATTATATTTTTCTTCTAATTTTTTAAGTCCTAGATCCTTGTTTATAACATTTTTTAGAGGCATAACATATCCGGACTTCTCAGATAGTGTGATTCAATTTTCTTCTTCAATATTTTTATTTACCCTGTTTTTACCAGTATAAAGTCACTCTAAAAATTTAATAGTTCCCTGGTTTAATCTACTGTTTTTACTATCTATTGGTAAAATGCTTGATCCACCTTCACTAAAAATTTTTTTACCATCTTTTTTAGAAATTAACATTTGTGGTCTCATAGCAATATCACCAGATTTTGTATTATTTTTCTCAAAATTAAGATCATGTTCTGGTCTAACAACATTGGTAATCTTATTTTGAGCTGCACCTACCGATGGAGTAAAACTGATAGCACTTTGAAATCTACGTATCTCATGACCCCCTCAATCAGGATCTTTATTTTCATATTTAAGTGCTTGAAATACTACATTTTTTGAAACTAAATTATTACTTATCTTCTTTTCAACTCTTACATTCTTTTTAGTATAGTCTTCTCATAAATTCTTAAATTCTTTTATGATGTCTTTATCTTTTACTAAATTATAATCAACTTCATTTTTATCATTTAATTTAAAGATAATTTTGTCTTCTTTAATTCTCGAATCTAACTCTTTGTAAAAAGTATCATTGAAATAATCTATTGAAAATACATTTCCAGATAAAGTGTACTCATTAACCTTAGAATTTTCTAATTCTATTCCATTAGTAAACTTCTCTGATAAATCTCTGATTGATTGAATTGACGTAAATGTTGAATCATCTACTTTACCTATATCTTTAAAGGATTTCATATTTTTAGCTTTTATCATATTCCAAATAGTTGTGTTTGGTATTTTAGTATAACTTTCCTGACCCTTATTTGCCATGTCAGCGGCACTTTTAGCTGCCTTAACAATTTCTGCGTTTTCATCAACATCTCCACCATTTTCTTTAATTAACTCAAACATTTTATTTAACAATTGGTAATTAAAAGTAAGTGCATCAAGATCTGAGTTATCAAAAGGGATATTAAATAGTGTATTAGTATTTTTACCTTGCCCTGCTAAAATTGAGTGTAAATTAGCAATTTTAGGGCTAAATAAATCTTTCTTGATTTTTGTATTAGTTAAGTTTAGTAAGTTATCTGTTTGCTTTAAAATATAAGCACCAGTCTGACTGCCTACAACAATATTAGGTAGTCTTGTATAATCATTAGTGATGATTTTATCTTTTACATTTTTAATTAGTTTGAATTCATCATAAGTTCCAGTTTTGTCTTGAAACTCTAATTCAACTTTTACAAAATCTTGTTGATCTTTAAAATTATTATTATAGTATTCTGTTAATGGTATCAAAGCTGAAGCTAATGGTCAGTTTTTACCTTGTGCTAGTTGCACAATAACAGTATTTCGTTGTGAAGCAATATTACAAGCAACTGTAAAAAAAGGGGTAAATAATGTGGTACACCCTAAAAATAACAACCCTATTTTTCTATTCATCTTTTTTGTTCTCCAATATTTAAATTTAATTACCATATTCTAAATAATTTGATAATTAAATCTCAAAACTATAATAGTAAAAAATTATTAAAATAACTATTTAAAGGATTAGAAATTTTAATCCGATTATACTAGTCTACTTTTCATTAATTATTTTTTTAAATCTAGCAAGTAATTCATCTGCTGATTTAGGTTTTGTAGGACTATCATTTTTTGTTTGCCCAAATAATTCACCTGCAAATGCTCTTGTTATCTGAGCTGTTTTTTCATCTCCAACAGATGCTTTTGCAATAACGTCATCCTTTGTTTCAAATTCTAAAATAGATTCTAATGATACTATAGCTGATTGTAAATTATTTAATGCTATGTAATCTGTTGATTTGGTTTTATCTTTATCTTTTTCCTCATCTAATTTTTTATTTAAACTTTCATATTTTTCTCTTATTTTTTTAAGACCTTCTTCCCCTTTTGAAACACTTCTTAAAGGCATAATATATCCCGAATTTTTAGCTAATGTGATTCAATTTTCTTCTTTAATTTTACTTACTATCTCATTTTCACCAGTATATAGTCATTCTAAAAATTTTATTGTTCCTTGATTTAATCTGCTATTTTTAATATCGATAGGTAAGATGCTTGATCCACCTTCACTAAAGATTTTTTGCTCTCCAGTTTTAGATACTAAGATTTGTTGTTTCATTAAAATATCACCTGAATTTGCATTATTTCTTTCAAAATTAGGATCATCTTTTGGTCTAATAACATTAGTAATTTTGTTTTGAGCAGCACCAACTGATGGAGCAAGACTTATAGCAGTTTGAAATCTTCGTATTTCATGTGATCCTCAATCATTGACTCTATCTGTGTACTTGATTGATTGAAAAACTAAATTTTTAGTCTTTCCGTCCTTCTCTATTTTCTTTTCTTTTCTTTGGCTAGTATTATTAGTATAGTCTTTTCATAATTCTTTAAATTTATCTTGAATTTTTTTATCTGTAACTAAATTGTAATCAACATTATTATCCTTATTTAGTTTGAAAATAACTTGGTCTTTTGCAAGCTTTGAATTTAATTCTTTATAAAATACACCGTTATAATAATCAATTGAAAATACACTACCAGATAATATTTCTGTAGTTAAACTAGAATCTTTTAATTTCACACCATCTGTAAATTCCTTTGAAAAATATCTAATAGATTGTATTGATTCAAACGTTGAATCATCAACTTTTTTCATACTTTTAAAAGCCATTTTACTAGTTGGCTCTATTGCACTCCAAACAGTTGTATTTGGTATCTCAGTGTAATATTTTTCCTTTGTCTTTACTTTTTCAGCAGCTTCTTGAGCTGCTTTAACAATTTTTGCATTCGAATCCACTTGTCCACCATTGTTTTTAATCAAATCAAACATTTTATTTAACAGTTGATAGTTAAAAACAAGTGCATCAAGATCTGAATTATCAAAAGGGATATTAAATAATGTTTCGGTCTCTTGACCCTGACCTGCTAAAGTTGAATGTAAGTTTGCAATTTTAGGACTAAATAAATCCTTTTTAACTTTTGTTTTAGATAAATCTAATAAGTTGTCTGTTTGTTTTAAAATATAAGCACCAGTCTGACTACCTACCACAATATTAGGTAGTCTTGTATAATCATTGGTAATGATTTTATCTTTTACATTTTTAATTAGTTTAAATTCATCATAAGTTCCGGTTTTGTCTTGAAACTCTAATTCAACTTTTACAAAATCATTATCATTTTTAAATTTATTATTATAGTATTCTGTTAATGGTTTTAGTGCAAAAGCTAATGGTCAATTTTGTCCTTGAGCAAGTTGCATAATGACAGCATCTCGACGCGATGCAAGATTACATGCGATCGTAAAAAATGGAGTAAATAATGTCGCACACCCTAAAAACGACAATCCTATTTTTCTGTTCATTTTTTTCTGTTCTCCAATATTTAAATTTAACTACCATATTCTAAATAACTTGATAATTAAATCTCAAAACTATAATAGTAAAAAAACTGCTAAAATTAGCATTTAGCAGTTTTTTTTAATTAAAATTATTAATTTTTTTACTAAATATTGCATAGATAACAATTGGAACAATAACTGCAATCATAGCTCCAGCTGCTTGAACATTTGTAAGAACTTGAAATTGTAGTTCTTTTCCTAGTGTTTGATATCAAATAGTAACATTTTTATAATCACCAGGTAAAATAAACAACGGTCAAATATAATCATTTCAACAAGATATAAATGAAAAAATCACTAATAATAAATAACCCAATTTCATCTTAGGCAGATAAACATAAGCTATTTGTTGATGTCATTTTAAATTATCATTAATAATAATTTTTTGTTTTTCAGATTTAATAGCCTTAGCTAGATTAAAAATATAAGTAAAGTTAAAAAATGAAAAAATCGAATTAGTAACTACTGCAAAAGGTGCTAGATTTCAATTTAATCCAATTAGTATAGTTTTTAAACTTAGATATAATGAAAACTCAGGAATTAGACTAATAATTAAGAAAAAATATTGAAATGTTTTCTGATAAGCACTACTCATTTTTAGCAACCCAGCAATCGCTAAAGAATAAACAACAATTCTAATAAAAGTTAAAATCACAACAAATAATAGTGTTCAACCAACTGCTGGCAAGAAATTACTTTTTAATGCAATAGCAAAATTTTGTCAATTTCATTCTTGAATAAATCAAAAGATCTTATTATCAGTTAATGAAGCATTGCTTAATAGTGCTTGTAGCAATAAAAAATATAAAGGAAATAATAATAAAACACATAAAAATCCCATCAGTAGGTATTTAATAATTTCTTTAATAATTATTTTATACATGCTCTACTCCATGTTGTTTTGCTAACTTGATTTTATTAATCATAATTTTAATCATTTTTGGTCTTAAAACTTGGGTTAAAGTTAATAATAATAATAAATAACTAAAACTAAAAAAAGCAGCTGCATATCCTTTTTCATATCTTAATATTTCACTATTACCTAATCCGAAGTATTTAATAGTATAACTAGTTAAAGTGTGAGCATTATTAATTTCTAAATCATAATTATTATCAAGAATTGCTGAAGGCAATATTAATGAAGCAAAAATAAAGTTCGTAAATAAAATAGCAAAAATCACTTTAGAAATTTCAGTCATACTTACATATTTAAACTTTTGAATAATTGTTAATTTATCATTTAAAATCACTTTTTGATATTTTAAATCAGCTCTAGACATGGCTGAAGCTAGCAAAATTAAATTAAATGGTAACGAACGCCATATTTGAAAAACTACATAATAAATTCAAATTGCTAATCGATGATCTCCTGATGTAAAACTGTATTTATTTAATCCTATTAACAAGAAAAGATAATTTTTATTTCCAAAAAGTGTAATAAAAGCAACACCAATCGCAAACCCAGAAATAAAAAATTGTGAATAAATTACTGATAAAACAATTTTTCTAGTTGTTTTAATCACAACAGAATTAATAATTACTGAAAATATTAATGCTAGTAACATTGAAATTGTTGTAGCAAACACTAATACTAATGTTGAATTTAAAATAGCGTGTTGAAAGTGACTATCAGACAAAATCCCATAGTAATTACCAAAGTTATAATCATATCTAGTTAGATCATGTCGGTTTGGTGAAAATCTCAATGACTTAATAAAAGTATGAATAATAGGAAATAACACAAATAATAAAATACAAAGCATTAATGGTGCAACCAATAGCACAATTTGAGTTAAGTTTGAGACTTTTTTACTAGCTAACTTCTTTTTCATAAACACGTCTTTCTAGTTGGTCAAAACATAAAACGTCTTTTTGATCATAAGTTATACTTACTTTGTCATTAATATTTAAATTATTGTTGTTTAAAACAAAAGTTCAGTTATTATTTTTAGCAAATTCAACAACATAAGAAGTTCTATCTCCAAAAGATTTTTTATCTAAAATTGTGTATTCTGCTGATTTATTAGCTTTTACTTTTAAATTATTGTGTCTTATATAATATGAACGATCATTTTTAGTTTCGATAAAATTGATCTCCGGGCTTCCGATAAACTTAGCTACAAATAAATTATTTGGGTTATTATACATTGTTTTTGAGTCAGAGAATTGTTGGATTTTTCCATCATTTAATAAGATGATTTGATCACTTATTTTTAAAGCATCTTGTTGATCATGAGTTACTAAAATAATACTTAAGTTAAAGTCTTTTTTAATTTTTATTAATCATTCAATAGTTGATTCTTTAATTTTGGCATCTAGTGCTGAAAACGGTTCATCCATTAAAACTAAATTAGTTTTTTTAATAATTGCTTTAGCTAGAGAAACACGTTGTTTTTGTCCACCACTTAATTGATTAACATTCTTATCAATAAATTGATCAATATCTAGTTTTTTAGCAATTTTAAGAAATTCTTTTCTAAATAAACTTTTTAATCTGATCGCTTTTAAAAAAGTGATTTTATTTTTAATTTCTTTATTAAAAAGTAAGCTTAATATTAATTTAAAATACTTAATTTCTTTATCTCATTTTTTGTTTTGTTCAATTGCAATTTGATAATCATTAAAATTTGAAATAATTTTATGATGCTTTTCAAGGTTTTGATATTCTTTAACTAATGATTTTAAAAAATGTAAACGAGTCAAATCAACTCATTTACTATAATTTTTAGCACTTAAAAAAACGTTATTAAAAACGCTAACATTTTCATAAATTGAGCCTTCTTGCATAATGTAAGCTATTTCATGAATTTTAGGATTATTTTTGATACTTATTGTACCGCTACTAGGTTTTAGATATCCTAGAATTAAATTTAATAAGGTAGTTTTTCCACTACCACTTGGTCCTAGTAATGAAATAATTTGATCTTTTGGTATTTCTAGGTCTTGGATCTCTAAATTGTGCTGATTCTGTTTTTTGGCATATTTAAAAGACAAATCTTTAATACTGATTAATATCTCATTATTGTTATTTTTTATCATAATCTCTAATTTCTTATAGTTATTGGTCTTATATATTTTTTTCAATCATTGATTCTAGATTCATTTCACTAGGAACTTCTAATCCCATAAGATCTAAAATTGTTGGTGCAACTTTAGCAATAGCAGCATCTTTTTGTTTTAATTTAAGGTTTGAATCGGTAACAATAATATAAACTGGTGAAGTTGTATGTTTTTTATTAATTTGATTATTTTGATCAAGCATAATTTCAGCATTACCATGATCAGCAGTAATTAACATTACTCCGTTGTGTTTTAATACAAACTCATCGTGAATTCGCTTTAATTGTTGATCTAAAACTTTACATGCAATTTCAGTTGCTTGATTATTTCCAGTATGACCTACCATGTCACAATTTGCAAAGTTTAAAACTATTAAATCAAATTGATCTTTATTAATTTCTTCGATTAATTTATCTGTAATTTCAATAGCGGCCATTTCAGGCTTTAAATCATAAGTTGCTACTTTGGGAGAAGCAATTAAATCAATACAAGCATTTTTTAACATAATTTCATCAGGTTTTGCTAAACCGTTCTTAAAAAAGTCATTTCCACCATCAAAAAAGAAAGTCACATGGGCAATTTTTTCAGTTTCAGCGATTCGTAATTGTTTTAAACCCAGTTTTGAAATTCATTGTCCTAAGGTGTTTGTTAATGGTTTTGAAGGATAGGCAATATGTTCAGAAGCAACTGTTTCAGAGTATTTCATCATACAAACAAAACGAATATCATTTCCAACAAAATATAAGCCTTTGAATGCTGGATCTTTTCATGCTAAATATTCAGAATTTGTGATAATTGATGAAATTTGAATTGCTCTGTCAGGACGAAAATTAGTCATAATCACTACATCATTTTTTTGTAATTGAGTATCATCAACTGACAAATTAAATGCTGGAAATATCATTTCATCATCATTTCCAATACTGTATTGGCTTTTGATATAAGCAATTGGATCAGTAAAAGAATTTAAACCTTGTCTTAAAGCGATTGACTTATAAGCTTGTGCACTTCTTTCAAATCTTTTATCACGATCCATTGCATAATAACGACCACTAATTGAACTAATTTGACCAATGTTATTATTTTTTCTAATAATTTCTAATAGTTGTTCAACAAATTTATCAGCAAGTCTTGGAGCTGTATCACGTCCATCAGTAATTAAATCAAACTTAATATTTGTGATTCCAAACCTAATAGCAGCTTTATAAATAGCAAGCATATGATCTATATGAGAGTGAACTCCACCATTTGAAAACAATCCCATTAAGTGTAAAGAACTATTGTGACTTTTAACTTGTTCAAATGCTTCTAAAATTTCAGGATTTTGTGAAATCTGGTTTGTTTGGACTTCGTGATTTAATTTAGCTAGAGATTCCATATTAATTCTTCCAGCACCTAAATGGATATGTCCAACTTCTGAGTTTCCCATTTGACCATCAGGAAGTCCTACTCATTTTCCTGAAGCATGAGCTTGTACTCATGGATATTTACTTTGCATTTCTTTTACAAATTCCATATTTGCATTTTCAACAGCATTACCTTTACCAGGTTTTGCGATTCCACAACCATCTAAAATAGCTAGTAATACAGGTCTTATTTTAGTCATTTGTATCCTTTCTTAATAAAATATAATTATTAATAAATTCTTTAACTGCACCTTGTTCACTTGTTTTATCGATATAAACTTGAGCAATTTCTTTTAAAGCATCAACAGAGTTTTTAAAAGCAACTCCAATTCCAACGTGTTTGATCATTTCATAATCATTCATACCATCACCCATTGCAGCAATATTTTCTAATTCAATATTTAAGTGATTTTTAAATCAGTCAACAGCAAATTTTTTGTTAATACCATTTATATTAATTTCAATTATTTTGTTATTATCAGTTGAAACATTTAGTTTTAACTGGGTTTTTAAAGTTTCAAAAAATTCCTTATTAGCGTTAAATGCTAATAATTTAAAAAAATCATATTCTTTATCAATTTCAGCAAACTGTACAAGTTTTCCATCAAATAAATTTAATTCACTATCATAATCAGTTGTTAAATCTTTTGATTTGCTTAAAACAACTGTTTTTAAATCAGTAGCATAACCTCAAATTTTAATGTCATGATCTTTAAATTTACTACTTGCTGCTAAATCATAAACTTGTTTAGCAATGCTTCATTTTATTGGATTAGAAGCTAGAATTTTATTTGTTTGTAGATCAAAAATACAAGCACCATTATAACCTGCTATTAAAGTATGGTTTTTAGTAAAACCGTGTTTTTCTAAGTTGTTTTGTTTTGACAAAACAGGTCGTCCCGTAACAAATACTACTTCAATTCCTTTGTCAATAATTTGGTTTAATGGTTCAATATTATCTTGAATTATAGGACCCATTTTATGATAACTAGTGCCATCCATATCTAAAATTAATAATTTAATTTTTTTGTTCATAATTTATTAATTCTAAATAATCATCAGCTTGTAACGAAGCTCCACCAACTAATGCTCCATCAATATTTGGCATTTGTAGATATTCTTTAATATTATTTGGTTTTACACTTCCACCATATTGAATAATAATTTGATCAGCTATTTTTTGATCATAAATAGATGCCAGATTATCTCTAATTGCTTGACATACTAATTCAGCGTCTTGAGCTGTTGCAGTTTTACCTGTGCCAATTGCTCAAATGGGTTCATAAGCAATAATTATTTTAACTACTTGATCAGCTGTTACATCTTTAAGTGCTTGAATTATTTGATTGTTTACAAAATCAATGGTTTTTGCTACTTGTTTAATTTCTAAAGACTCACCACAACAAATAATTGGTATTATATTATGTTTTAATAGAATTTTAACTTTTTGATTAATCATTTGATCAGTTTCACAAAACATTTCTCTTCTTTCAGAGTGGCCAACTATTGCATAATCAACATTTAAATCTTTTAACATCAGTGGTGAAATTTCACCAGTAAATGCACCATTTTCTTGAAAATGAACATTTTGTGCAGCTATTTTAATATTTTTAGTTAACTGTTTTGCTATTTGAAGCAAAGTAAAAGGAACCGCTAGTCCAGCAACAACATTTTTATCGTTTATTTTATTATCAGTAATGCTTAAAAAATCTTTGATACTTTGATTTGTACCATTCATCTTTCAGTTTCCAAAAATAACTGTTTTTCTCATGACTTTTTATACCTTTCATCTAAATATCATTAATAATTATATAAATATTTATAGTCTTTATCAATTCAGCAAACAGACAGCTATTCTGGTTTGTAAATTTATTAAAATAAAAATTTAGTTTGTATAACTAACCCTAATTTTATTGCTATTTTGCTAATTAATTTATCAGTGATCTTATCTAGATTATTATGGTTTTTTAAAGTTTAAGATAAATGTCATTTGCTAATTTTTAAACCTAGTGACTGTCAATTAATTTAGTTTGGTTTATTGATTTATTTATTAAAATTAAAAGCTAAATACTTATTTTCAAAACTAGAGGTTTTAAGATTTCTAAAACTAATTTTTAATAACTTTTTTAATTTTTGAATAAAAAAAGTAGCCATTGCTGGCTACATGATCTCAATCTCTCAAATGGTGGTTGTGGACGGAATTGAACCGCCGACACGCAGAGCTTCAGTCTGCTGCTCTACCAACTGAGCTACACAACCGTTGATGGCGACCCCAACGGGACTCGAACCCGTGATCTCCTCCGTGACAGGGAGGCGCGATAACCAACTTCGCTATGGGGCCATTGGTTGCGGGGGCAGGACTCGAACCTGCGACCTTCGGGTTATGAGCCCGACGAGCTGCCAACTGCTCTACCCCGCGACACTAATTTGTTTTCTATTAAATGGCGGAAGATGAGGGATTCGAACCCCCGCTCGGGTTTCCCCGACTCTCGGTTTTCAAGACCGATCCCTTCAGCCGGACTTGGGTAATCTTCCGTGTTACCATTTCTTAACATAATTGATGCTTTCAATTATGGTGGACCTTATTGGACTTGAACCAATGACCGTCCGGTTATGAGCCGGATGCTCTAACCAACTGAGCTAAAGGTCCATAATAATGATGGTAGCGGGGGAGAGATTTGAACTCTCGACCTCTCGGGTATGAACCGAACGCTCTAACCAACTGAGCTACCCCGCCAAATATGGTGGACCCTAACGGGATCGAACCGTCGACCCCCTGCGTGCAAGGCAGGTGCTCTCCCAGCTGAGCTAAGGGCCCATATCTAATGGTCGGGAAGACAGGATTTGAACCTGCGACCCTTCGGTCCCAAACCGAATGCTCTACCAAGCTGAGCCACTTCCCGAATAGTTGTTATTATTTTTTTAGGATAATAACAATTAGCTTTCTAAATGGTGCGCCCGGAGGGACTCGAACCCCCAACCTTTTGATCCGTAGTCAAGCGATCTATCCAATTGATCTACGGGCGCGTGTAAAGGCTCTTGCTATGTTATTATCTCACACTTTTAAGTGACTTTTTTATTATAGAATATTAATAAAAAATTTACAACATAAAACATTTAAAAAAATATTTTTTCAGCTTGATTTAATGCAGATTTTAAAGAGTTATTAGTAATAAAAAATCTCTCTTTTTATAATCATAAAAGAGAGATCAAGTTTTTTTCGTATTGGAGGCAACAGTCGGATTCGAACCGACGATCAGGGTGTTGCAGACCCATGCCTTAGCCACTTGGCTATGTTGCCAAACTTTGGTACATAATTTTTTGGTACATAATTTATTATAATGGATTTTTAAAATTTCTGCAAAATAAAAAACAAGCTTAACATAGATAGTTAAAGCTTGTTTTAAACTATTAGTTTTTCTATCTTTTCGATTTGTCAAACGGAATACCAACAGCGGCGGGAGCTCTTGAAGTTTTACTAAAAACAATCATAGCAACTATAGTTAAAATAAATGGTAAAGTGTTAAATAAAGTTGAAATATCTTGAATAGTTTTATTGGTTGAAATAGTTCCGATTTGTTGACCTAGTGCAAACAACCATGAAAATATAATTGTTCCAATGACAATAAACGGAATTTTTCATTGCCCAAAGATCATAATAGCGATTCCTAAAAATCCATAACCCAGCATATTTCCACTAAATAATCCACCACCACTTACAGTAGTAACAACAAAAACTCCTCCACCAATTCCTGCTAAAAATCCCGATAGAATTACTGCTATATAACGATATTTAGTTACACTAATTCCGGCTGCATCAATCGCATTTGGATTTTCTCCTACCATGGCATAGCGCATTCCTTGTTTTGTATATTTAAAGAATAACAATAATCCAATCGCAATCACAATAGCTAGAATAGTTCATATTGGTAACATACTAGCTACTTGTTGAGTTCTTCCTTCAACTACTTTAGTAATATTAATGACATTTATTGAAGTGTATCCACTAGCAATAACTTGTGATTGTTTTCCAAATCAGTTTGAAGTTGATAAAAAGATTCCAAGACCTAGAGTTAAGATATTAATTGCAGTTCCAGAAACAATTTGGTTTGCTTTTAAAGTGATTGATGGAAAAGCGTGTAGTAATGCAAAGATTGCGGTTATAATTCCACCTAATAAAACGACAAATATTTGTGTGTAATTTTTCTGATCACTTGTTTTTAAATAAGTTCCTAAAATTGAAACTACTAAAGCTCCAACAATCATCATACCTTCAACAGCAATATTTACTACTCCAGCTTTCTCTGACACTAATGATGAAAGAGAAGCAAATAGCAACACACCAATTAAAGCTAATCCTCAGGTTAAGATACTAGTGTTAAATAAAATCCCCATTATTACTTAACCTCCTTTAGCATTGTGTTTTCTAGTTTTAAAATATTTAAGTTAGTTTGTTGTTTTAATGATTTTTCTAAATTAAATAATTCTTCTAATTCAGATAGTGTTTTTCTTGGTGCCTGATCAACAGTTGTTTGGTACTGTTGTTTATTATCATCAAGAATTTGTTGGGCTTGCTTAATTCAATTCTGATAATGATTAATTAATTCTTGTTCTTCAAATCTAGTAATCACATAAATGTTTTGTTTTTCTAAAAAAGTAATTAATTTGAAAGCTTTTAAACTAATTTTTGTCTTTTGATTAATAAATTCTAGTGCATCATAATCTTTGATAATTTCAGCTCCAAATAACTCATTAATTTTTGTTTGAAGTTCTAAAGCTTTTTTCAAAGTTTTTTGATTATTTTTGATTGCTTGTTGATTAAAGTTTAAATCTAAATGATCATCTATCAAAGTTGACAATTCATTTAATAAAACTTTAGCTTTATCAACATCAGCTTGTGAACGCTTAATATCAATTTTTTCAAGACGTTGTTGTTTGTTTGCTAGTGCAGCTTTTTTAGCTTGTTCAAAACGGTATTGTTCTTTTTCAAGATCATCAAGATATTGGCTTAAAATCACTTGTAATTGAACTTGTTCATCTTTAACTCTGGTTTTTTGAGCTTGGTACTTAGCTTTTTGTTCTGAAATTTCTTGACTAGCTTGTTGTTTAGTTTTAGTAATTTCTTGTTTTAATTGACTAATTTGTTGGTTTGTTGATTGTTTAACTTCAGCTAGTTTTTTAGTTTTTTCTGAACTAGCTAAAGTTTTATCTAATTTTAGAATTTCTTTTTGTAGTTTGTATTCTGATTTAAGATTTTTAATTTGTTCTTCTAAAATTGCAATGGTCTTTAACTTATTAGCCTTAATTTCAATAACATTATCACGATAATCAAATTCATAAGAAATAATTCCAATTTGAGTATCTCTAAACATTTTAATTTCTTGAACTCTTAATTTATGAAATTTTTTATTTTCTTTCACGGCTGTTGAATATTCTTTTAAAACTTTATCTTTAGTTTGTTTAACTTTGTATTTATAATCTGTTAGTTCTAAATCATAATCACGAGATTGTTGAATAAATTTAGCATCAATTAAACTTAACTGTTCTTTTAACTTAATTTTTAGACCATTAACATTAAGTCTAGTTTTATCTTCATTAACAAAAGTTTTAATTTCATCAATTTTATTATCAATCATAATAATTGAATGGTTAAGTTCTTTTTTTAAGGCTAACTTAACATTTTTTCTTCCACTTCAGAATCAATGTGGTTTAGTTAGTTGTTTTTGAACTTGCTGATTGGTTAGATATTCTTGATAAGTTTGATTAACTTGATCTTTATATTGTTTTGTAAAGATTAAAAAGGTTTTTTGTAGTTTTAACTTAAACTGATGTCATTTTAATTTTCAAACAATTTCTTTGCTAACACCCGAAGTTAATAAGTTGAATCGGTTTTTTAATAACTCTCAAGGTTTAAACATAATAAAGATTGATGCAATTGCTGTGAAATAAATTAAAATTCCTGAAATCAATCCACTGATTTGAGTAGAGATATTGTATAGTGATGAAACAGGTCCACCACCAGTTTTAATTACTGCTCATAACCACCCAATTCCAATAATTCCTATTGGGTTATTAAATGCCACTAGTGAAACAGCAATTGCATCAAATCCCAAAGTAGGTAAACTGTTAGTAGCAAAAAAGTTGTTTGGACTAACTGTAAACATTGAAATAAATCCAGCAATTCCTGCCAGTGCTCCTGATAAAGTTAGTGAATTAATAATTTGAGCTTTGACATTAATTCCTACATACTTAGAAGCTGTTGGTGATGAACCTACTGCTTTTAGTTTGAATCCTAAAGTTGTTTTTGAAAATAAAATTCATACCACAACCACACAAACCAAAGCAATTAATAAAGGAATTACTACTGTATTAGATCCAATATTTAACTGTTCAGCTGGAATGTTTTTTGAAGTAAATGACAACCCACCTGCAAATTCTTTAAAATGACCAAAAAATCATTTAAAGATATAAAATACTGATCAGTTTAATAAGATAGTTGACACAACTTCGTGAATGTTAAATAATGCTTTTAATAATCCAGCAATAAAAGCTAGAAAAGCAGCAGATACTACACAAGCAAGAAACATCAACACAATCATTGAACCATCAACTGATGTCACTTGTTGATTTTCTTTGCCATAAAATAAAATGATTGTTGCAACACTTGTTGCAGTTAATATCTGTCCAGAAGCTCCAATGTTAAACACTCCTGATTTAAAAGCAATCGCCATTGATAGTCCTGCAACAATATAAACTGCCATTCAGTTTAAACTTATTTCATAAAAGTTTGAATCAAAATTAATTCCAAATAGCAATGCAAAATATTGGAAAGGATTAATATTTAAAAATGATAGAAAAATACCAGAAACAATAAATCCTGCAAGAATTGAAAATAAAGAACCTTTAATATATTTTCTTTTAGTTTTTGCGGCATCTGAACTAAATCAGTATTTTGCTTTTCTAGATAAGGTTCAACAGATTTTAGATTGCATTTCTTGTTATCTCCTTGCCAGTCTTAATTGCTTGTTCTTTTCTAATTTGTTCTAAAGTTTGACCAGTCATCAGCGCTCCAATTTCTTCTTTTTTAGCTCCTTTTCCAGGAAGTTGACCGATTAGTTTTCCATCATTAATAACAACTATTCGATCAGCAAGAGCCATAACTTCATTTAATTCATATGAAACTAATAAAATTGCTCTACCTTTTTCTTTTTCTTTTAAAATATGTGAATGAATATTTTCAATAGCTCCAACATCAAGTCCACGTGTAGGTTGAACAACAACTAATAAATCGTGTTCTTTTTTAATTTCACGCCCAACAACTGTTTTTTGTTGGTTACCTCCAGAAAGTCCTCTAGCGACCGCGGTTCCGTTTCTTGAACCACGAACATCAAATTCTTTAACAACAATTTGAGCATATCTTGAGACAGCTTTTTTATTAATAAATCCAAATTGTGAGAATGGTTTTTTATCAATTTCTTGGCTAACAATATTTTCTTCAACAGAAAAATCAAGCAGCATTCCATATTTATGTCTATCTTCAGGAATATGAGCCATTCCCATATCGTATCGTTTTTTAATACTACTATTAACAATGTTTAGTTTTTTATAGACAATCCCGCCTGAAACTGGTTTAACTAAACCTGTAATTGCTTCAACAAGTTCACGTTGACCATTTCCTTCAACTCCAGCAATTGCTACAATTTCACCGGGTCTTACTTTTACACTAAAAGTTTCTAGTCCATACACTTTAGGATTGGTATCTTTTTTAACTGTTAAGTTAATAACATCTAGCAGAGGTTCATCAGATAGTGGTTCAGTGTATCTATGTTTAACTTCAACAAGTTTTCTACCAACCATTGCTTCAGCAATTTCGTTTCCTGTAACTTTAGAAACATCTAAATCAATGATCTTTTTACCTAGTCTAATCACTGTAGCTACGTTAGCTACTTGTTTAATTTCATCCATTTTGTGTGAAATAAAAATAATAGTTTTTCCTGCTTTTTGAAGATTTTTCATCACTTTTAAAAGACCTTCAATTTGTTGTGGAGTTAGTACAGCAGTTGGTTCATCAAATACTAAAATATCGGCTTTACGATATAAAATTTTTAAAATTTCTACACGTTGTTGCATTCCAACTGAGATATTTTGAATTTTTGCATCTAAATCCACATGTAGATCATATTTATTCATAATCTCAATTAATTCAGCACGCATTTTTACTTTATTTAAAAATAGTCCAGCTTTAATTTCTTCAACACCTAAAATAATATTTTCTAAAACTGTATTTACTTCTACTAGTTTAAAGTGTTGATGTACCATTCCGATTCCTAATTTATTAGCTTTGATAGGATTTGTTATTTCTTCTTCTTTTCCATTAACTTTAATTGTTCCAGATGTAGGTTGATATAAACCAAATAAAATTGACATTAATGTAGATTTACCAGCACCATTTTCACCAACTAAGGCATGAATATCACCTTTTTTAACTTGAATTGTTACATCATCATTAGCAACAATCGCTCCGTTTAAAAATGTTTTAGTAATATTTTGCATCTCAATAGCATAATCAATTTGTTTTTCTTTTTCGTTCATAAGTTTATGCTTCCTTTTTTAAATTAGTTGGTGATGTTGATTTTTTTAACATATCTCAGTAATCCTTAATTCCTGCAATACCATCGTTTTCTAACTTTAAGTCTTTTCACTCACTACCATTCATAGTTTTTCCAATTAAATCCAATGCTTTATCTAGTGATGATTTTGATATATATTTTTTAAAGGTATCTCCAGAGTCTCTTAAAGCTTCTTTAAGTTTTTTCTCAATTTCCATAGCTTTTCCCTTTGAATAGTTCATAGATTCAACAGATAAGTTGGCAGCACTTGTTACAAGCCCATTAACTCTTTCAGGATTTCATTTTGTATCGGCTTTTCTTGATGAAGAAATTGATCAATCAGATTCTTCACCAACTAAAGTTTTTCCATCCTTAACATCATTACTTATAGCACCATTTTTGATCATTCTAGTGTATTCCTTACCATCAACAAAAGCTTTTTGTAGGGATCTTGCTCTATTTAAGGCATAAACTGAAGCTGAAACAATATTTTTCTTAGCACTTGTAATAAATCTAGTTTCATTACCTTTTTTTGATGCCCCGACACTAGTAACTTGATCTGTATCAACACCAATAACATAAGGTTTATATCCTGTAGCTTCTAAAACATCATTAATTTGCGGTCCAGCAACAGGGAAAATAATATCTGCTTGATTTGCAATTAGCCTGTCAACTACTCCTGATTTTGTTGCTCCACCAACATCAAACCCTTTTGAAAATCAAGCATTTTCATTAACATTATTTAATTTATCGGCAGTTGCTCTTATTCCTTCATTAGCAAAATAAACAGGTTGTAACTTATACTCAACTTCTTTTTCTTTATTGTCTTTTAATTTAATAGTTTGACCAGCAAATTTACTATTATATACATGCATTGCTGCAAGAAGTCCTCACATATAGTTATCAACAGCATTCTTATTAGTGATTCCACCAAACATACCTATTGATATATATTTGTTTCCGGCTTTTGCTCCTTGTAATGGCATAGATCCATCATTTTTCTTAGAAGCCTCCATTGCTTCTTGAGAAAACTCACCGCTATTCAAGCTAGTCATTTTTGGAAGATTTGCTCACATAATTGCATCTCAACCAGCATTAAATCCAGCTAATTCAGAATTAAATAATACTGAAATAATATTGTCTTTTTGAAATGCGGCATCTAATAAAACAACTGTTTTATTTCCTGATTTTTGCATTCTATCTGAAGCATAGTCAACAGCATTCAAATGACCAAATCCCGCTAGTAAAATCGCATCTGCTTTTTTATAAATTGCTGTGTTATATGAAGTTCTAAAAGCATCAATAGAATGATCTGGAGTTTCAACAAAATTATTACTATTTTTTTGAGCAAATTCTATATCTTGATCTTTAAATGAGTGACTGCCGGCATCTCATCTAGTTTTTCCACCAATTGAACTTGCATAATTAAATTTTCTAGCCTCCTTTTCATCTTTTATATCGAAATTACTATGAATTTGAGCACCGTATTTAATTACACCTTCTCAAGCACTTTCATTAAATGATTGATCTTTGATATTACCACCATCTGTAACAATAACAACTTTTTGGCCTAAAACACCTTCAGCAAAGGTTGGTACTTTGCATGAAATCAAAGTTGAAATTGACCCACTAGTTCCAACTATAGCTGTTAAAGTTGTTAAAAGTTTTTTCATTGCTAGATTTCCTTTCTCTTTCTAATATATTTATTTAAATAAATATAGTCCTAATTTTATTATAAGTTATTAAAGATGCTATTAATAGTTTTTCTTAGTTTAAGACAAGAGATAATTTCTAATTTTCTACAGATTAATTAAAGTTGTTATAAAAGTAAAAAAAAGCATCTTTAACAGATGCTTGTATTTTCAAAATGGTGCTGACTATAGGAGTCGAACCTACGACCTACTGATTACAAGTCAGTTGCTCTACCAACTGAGCTAAGTCAGCAAAATAAAAAATGGTGGAGTGTATAGGACTTGAACCTATGACCGCCTGCTTGTAAGGCAGGAGCTCTCCCAGCTGAGCTAACACTCCAAAATATGGTAGCCTGTACGGGGTTCGAACCCGTGTGTCCACGGATGAAAACCGTGTGTGTTAACCGCTTCACCAACAGGCCAGATAATGGCGGCTTTTACAGGACTTGAACCTGTGACAAACCGGTTAACAGCCGGTTGCTCTACCAACTGAGCTAAAAAGCCAAAATCTTTAAATAATTGTTTGGTCACTAGTTAATTTTATCTAAGACAATAAAGATAATATCACCACGTATTTTAAGTTTCAAGTATTTTTGAAGTTTTTTTCAAAAAATATAAGCTCAAAAAATCTAAATAAAAACTAAATAAAAAAGCAATTAAAAATTGCTTAATTAAAAATTTTTAGATCAAAAAAGTTGCGATTATCTTTCATCTTTTAATTGATGATTTAGTTTTATTTGTTCATAAAGTTCTTTAAATTCTTCATCTTTTGCAAAAACTAAATCTAATCTTTCTTGACTAATTTCATTTTTTTGAACTAGTTCATAGATCTTTTGAACTTGCTTTAATTTTTCAATTATCCTAGCTCTATTAATTTGTTCTTGTTGTTTTTGAGCTTGTTTTTGTCTTTCTAACTCTTGTCTTTGTCTTTCAAGTTCTTGTCTTTGATATGCTAGTTTTTGTTCTTCATAGTCTTGATCTTGATTGTCATCATCATAATCTGGGTCTTCATAATCTTGATCATCTGGTTCTACTTGATTGATAGTTAAATTAGAGTCTGGGATTTTTTTAACAAACAACAGATAAATTCCACCAACCATACATGCAACTGAACTAATAGCAACAATTGATAGAACCACTTTTAAAACAGTTGATCGAAAATAAATACTAATTACTGATAATGTTAAAGCTAAAGCAGAAAATAAGAAAATATAACTTCCTAAAATTAATAAACTAACTCCTGCTGCGGTGTTTAGTTTAATTGAACTTGAAACAAGACGTTCAGCTCCTACAACTAAACCAACGATTCCAAAAATAAACATAAATCAAGCCAACAACATTCCAACACCGGCTGAAATTTGAATAATTAAATTACTTGTTTTAAAAGTTTTATTATATTCATATGCCTGTTTAGCGTCAAAGAGATAGATAATTTTTTGTCAGTATCTTTGTAAATTTTTTTTCATTTTTAGCTACTTCCTTTTTCGCGGTCGTAATATAGCTTAAGTGTATTTTCTAATAATGTAACTACAGTCATAGGACCAACTCCTCCCGGAACTGGTGTGATATAACTTGCTAAGTGTTGAACATTTTCAAAATCAACATCACCAACTAATTTATTAGTAACTAAATCTCTTGTAATACCAACGTCAACAACAACAGCACCTTTTTTAATCATCTCTTTAGTAATGATAAATTGCTTACCTGTTGCTGAGATAACAATATCTGAGATTTTAGTATATTTACTAATATCAGTAGTATTTTTATTGCACATGCTTACAGTTGCACCCATATTTGACAACATAATTGCTAATGGTTTTCCGACAATATTTGAAGTACCTACAACTGTAATATCTTTATGTTCAACTTTAATATTATATGCTTTTAACAAATTTATGACACCTAATGGAGTGCAAGGAAAAGTACTTTGATAATTCTGAAACATTTTACCTTGATTAATGTAATGAAAACCATCAACATCTTTTTCAACAGAAATTGCTTGTAGATATGATTCTTCATCAAACTGACTTGGTAAAGGTAATTGTAATAAAATTGCATCAACACTATTATCATTATTTAATCGGTCAATAACTTGAAATAATTCTTGTTTAGAAACCTTTTGATCAAATTTTAAAACTTCTGATTCAATTCCAACTAAATTAGCTGCTCTGGTTTTATGTGCAACATAAACTTTACTTGCTTGATCATCACCAACTAATAACACTACTAGTTTAGGAATTCTTTTATTTTGTGATCTTAATTGCTCAACTGCTTGTTTTAAGATTTGCTTTTTTTGATCTGCAATTTTTTTTCCATCTAAAATGATCATAATTACTCTATCCTATAGTTACATCTTCATCTAAGAATTTTAAAGCTTCTTCTCTAGCTGGTTTAATAAAAATTAACAAGGTATTAGAAACACCTAATTGTCCAATAAACATAATTAAAACTAATAATATTTTAGTAGTAGCTTTTAGTTTATACATATCATCATAACCTAAAGGGCTTAACCCAACCGTTCCAAATGCACTAGTTATCAAGACTAGTATTTGAGTTGTTACACTCTGATTGTTAGTTGAACCAGTTTTTGCAATATTTTCAAATACTTGATGTGAATCAATATAAATAATAAATAAGGCAATAAAGATTAAAAATGATGAAATAAAAAAGGTGGCATAGCTTCTTCTGACCGTTTCATCGGGAATGGTTTTTTTAAAAACGCTGGTATATTTTCTATTTTTAATAATTGAAATTGTAGATAATAACAGAATTGCAAAAGTTGTGGTTCTGATTCCTCCGGCTGTTGAACTTGGAGCTGAACCAATAAACATTAAAATTGCTAAAACTGATTTTGATCCTGGGTTAAAATTATCAATACTAATAGTTGAAAAACCAGCATTACGTGAAGCAGTAGTATTAAATAAAATATCAACAAAACTAATTATAAATGGCTTGGTTATTTTTTGACCATTGACAAAACTATGAAAAATTAATGAATTATCATAACTAGCATATTCAGTTGATAACACTCCAATTGGGCCCAAAATAAATAGTGTTAAATAAACTCAAAAGTTTAATTTAGTAAATAAACTAAACTTAACTTTTTGACCTTGTTTTCTTGCTTGAATTTTACGTTTAATATCATGAAATGTTGGATAACCTAATCCACCAATAATTCACTCCAACATAAAAATGACTTGAATTGCATAAACTCTGTGATTATCAACATTATAAGGTTGTAGCGAATTAGGTGAAATAATATCAAAGCCAGCATTATTAATAGCACTTGTTGAATGAAAAATTGCAAATCATAATGATTTTCAAAAATTATGATAAGGTGAAACAACATTTAGTTGAACACCTGCTGAATTAACAGTTCCAGGTTTATTGAAAAAGAATAAGAAAAATAAGATAAAAGCTGAAGTTACTTGTACTATGCTAAGTCAAATAAACCCATCTTTAATTAAATGAATAGTTGAATTAGTAATAGTGCTTCCTCTTTCAGATTGAGCTACCATAGTATCTGAAATAGAAATTTTTTTATTAATTATTAAAAATAAAACTACTTTAAAAGTTAAAACTCCAATCCCACCAGCTTCAATTAATAATAATAAAATTAACTGACCTGTAAAAGTATAAGAATGTGAAACATCAATCACAGTTAATCCTGTATCACTAAAAGCACTAGAAGCTAAAAAAATACCAGTTAGGTAGTCTCAACTATATCTAGGATTTGCAGTTGGTGTTAGAGCAAAATTAGGAATCGAAAGTAACAGTGCTCCAAGTAAAATAATGCAAAGATAAATTAAAAAAATCTTTCCTGATGTCTTAGAAAGTGGTCAAAAGTTTTTAAATTTAATAAAAAATTTATCTTTTTCTTGAATTTTTCATTTTTTAAAAAAAGGTTTTTTAAAACGTTTTGAGGTGTTGTTTTGGTTTGAGTTTGTTTCATTTTGATCGTGATCTTTTGGAACCATCTTTGCACCTCTTTTCAACGTTATAATTATATCACTATAAAAGCTATGTATAATTTAATGTAGTTAAAGAGGTGCGCAAATCATGGCAGGAAAACAAAACTTTGCAATCATTGGTATTTCTAACTTTGCTTTATCAGTTATTGCTACTCTTGTTGAAAAAAGACAATCAATAACTGTATTTGATCGTGATGAAAAAAGACTAAATTTATATCTTTCAGAATACAGCACTGTTGATGCAATTGTTTTAGATTCGACAAACAAAAGAGCATTAGAAAAACACGGAATTCAATCTTATGATGGAGTGATTGTTGGAATTGGAAATAATGAAGCATCACTAGCAACTATATTAAATTTAATAGACTTGGAATGTAAAAAAATTATTGTAAGAGCAAAAGATGAATCACAAAGACGTATTCTATTAGCTCTAGGATTGGCTGAAAATCAGATCATTGTACCTGATAGAATTGCTGGACAAATTACTGCAATAAGATCAGTGTTTAACATTGATTTTGATGTTAATGTACAATCTATTGATGATGAATTTGTTTCATCAACTCTTGAAGTTGCTAATCCTGATATTTTTGATAAAACTATTCAAGAAATTGGACTATCATCTAACAAAGATTTTAATATTATTCAAATCAGACATAAAGGTAAAATCATTCTACCAGATGATTATGCAGAACTAAAAGAAGGAGATATGATACTTGTGTTTGCAAAAAACACAATTATTAATATGCTAGCTAAAAAAATTCAAGGTGAAGAATAAAAAAAGATTTGCACAATCAACTTTGCAAATCTTTTTATTTATTAAGTTTTTTAATCATTTGATCAATAATTGTAGTTGCTAAATCTGGATTAACATTTCCATTGCTAATTTTCATTAATTGTCCCATAAGAGTTTTAATAACTCTTTCAGGTCTTTGATGATATTGAGCTAGTAGTTCGATGTTTTGTTTTAAAATAGGCTCTAACATTTTTTTAATTTGGCTAGGATCAGAAATTAATTTTAAATTCAGTCTTTTAACAATTTGTTCAACTGTTTCATCATTAGAATCAAAAATAATCGGCATGATGATTTTTGTTTGTTTTGAAGAAATAATTTGCTGATCAATTAAATTAATTACACTTGCTAAGTTTTCAGGTGATAATTTAATTTGATCAATTGTTAAATTATCTAGGTTTAATTTTGATTGCACATCAGAAATTAGCATCTTTGAAACTTTTATATAATTGTTAGTTAATTTAATTGTTTTTTCAAAAAATTCAGTCATTTCTAGACTAGTTAAAATGATATTTGCATCTTCTAAAGTTAAACCTAAATCATTTGTATATCTCAAACGTTTTTGGTCAGCTAATTCTGGAGAATTTTTAATTACACTAGCTACTCAAGTTTTATCTAATTGAATAGGAAAAATATTTGGTTCTCTGAAATAACGATAATCTAAAGCGTCACTTTTACTTCTCATTAAAACTGTTTTATTAGTTGAATCATCAAATCTTCTTGTTTCTTGTTCAACAACTTTGTTTGCAAGAATAATTTCAGTTTGTCTGACAACTTCAAAATCAATTGCTTTTCTAATATTTGAAATTGAATTTAGATTTTTAATTTCAACTTTATTTGAAAAGCTATTAGATCCAAATGGTCTAATAGAAATATTGATATCAGTTCTTAGTGACCCTTCATTCATTTTGACATCACTTACATTTAAAAGTAATAATATTTCTCTTAATTTTTCAACATAAGCACAAGCTTCATCAGCACTTCTAATTACAGGTTTAGTAACAATTTCAATTAATCCAACTCCAGCACGATTGTAATCAAGATAAGTTAAATCATCTTTATGAATTTGTTTTGCTGTATCTTCTTCAATGTGTAAACGTTCAATTTCAATGATTTTTTTAAGATTATTATTTAGTGTAATTTCTAAACTTCCGTTTAACCCAATTGGGTTAAATTGTTGTGTAATTTGAAATCCTTTTGTTAGATCAGGATAAAAATAATTTTTTCGATCAAATTTTAATAAAGTGTCAATCTTCATATTTAAAGCGTTACATGCTAATATCGCTAATTCGACACCTTTTTTATTAACTGAAGGTAATGAACCGGGATAAGCCATATCAATTTCGTGAACTTGAGTATTTGGAGTTTGACCAAAACTAACAGGAGCAGGCGAAAACATCTTAGTTTTTGTTTTTAATTCCACATGATTTTCAATACCAATAATAACTTCAAAATTTTTCATTTTAATCCTCTACTATTTGGTTTTTAATACCGATGATGTTTTCTAATAATTTTGCTGCTTGTAAAGTTAAAAGATCAGATTTTGCTTTGGTAGTGATATTAATTCCAACTGGCATCTTTTCAATTTCAAAAAATGGAATCGTAATTGATGGTGTTCCTGAAAAATTGGAAAGAATTAAAATATCATCTAAAAACTCATTTTGAGATGAGTTTTCGTCTACTTCTTCAGCTTTATCAATCAAAGGAGCAACTGATCTTGCTGGAGGTAATAATAAGACATCAACTGTTTCAAACACTTTGTCAATTGCTTGATTTATTAGTGTTCTAACTTTTTTTGCTTTAATTAAATACTTAATTTGATTTTCACGTTTTAAATTCAATGAACCAATTAAAAAACGTCTTTTAACAACTGGACCAAATTTTTGACTACGAGTTTTAGTCATAATTTCAATATAGTCTTTACCTTCAACTCTGCTTCCAAATTTAATACCATCTAAGTTAGCATTTGTTGAAACACCTTCACTAAATGAAATCATCATATAAACTGGTGAAACTGCATCTAATAATTCTTGTGAAAAATCAATTGGTTTAACGGCATATCCTTTTGTTTTTAATTGTTCAAATAAATCAAGATATTTTTGTTTATGTTCTTGATCTAGAGCATCAAGCACATTAGTTAAATACCCAAAACTTTTTGTGTTATCAAAATTATTAAGTTGACGATAGAAATTAGTTTCATTAACTTCAATAGAAGTAAAATCTTTTGGATCAAAACCAAAGCTTGCATCACATAAAACTGCCATATCATCAACATTTCTAGTGAAATACCCGCAAGTATCTAAACTTGGTGCATAAGGTAATAAGCCATATCTAGATAAAGCTCCATAAGTTGGTTTGAACCCAACAATTCCATTATAACTAGCAGGTTTTCTAATTGAATCTCCAGTGTCTGAACCTGTGGCAAAAGGTACAATACCTTTAGCTACTAAATAAGCTGAACCTGAACTTGATCCTCCTACTAGTCGAGCTTTATCTCTAGGATTAACTATTTTTCCATTACATGAAGATAAACCAGTTCCACCCATTCCAAGTTCATCTAAAGCAGTTTTTCCTAGTAAAATTGCTCCACTATCATCTAGTCGCTCAATCACAGTTGCTGAAAAACCAGGCACATAACCTTCTAAAATTTTTGATGAACAAGATGTTGGAATATCTTTAGTTGAAAAGTTATCTTTTGCTAGATAAGGAATTCCACATAAAAGATTAGTAGTGTCAAAATTAGCATCAATTTCTTTTGCTTTTTTCAAAGCTTGAGTTTCAGCAAGATAGTTAATGGTGTTAGAATCTAATTCAGATTTTAATTCTCTAATCACTTTTTTAACTAATTCAGTTGTAGTGATTCTTTTGTTAATTAAATCATCACGCAGTTCTAATATACTTTTAGTTTTATAGTCCATGCTAATTTACCACCTTTACCACTGTTATGTAGTCTTGATCTTTAGTTGGTGCATTTTCTAAAAGATATTTTTGATCAATAACTTGTGGGTTGTCATCTTCGCGCAAAAAACTACCAATATCTTTTAAAGGATAAAAAGTTGGTTTTACATTTTCAGTATCAATACTAATAACTTTTTCAAGCTTTTGTGAAATAGCGTTTTCAATAGAAAGCACATAATCTAATTCTTGATCATTTGCTTCTATCATCAGATCTTTTGCTAGAGATTTTAAATAATTTTTATCAATTAGGCTTTTCATTATTTTTTCTCCTTATTTTAGTAGATTATAAAACTCTTGTTCATTGATTATTTTGATTTGTAGGTCTTGAGCTTTTTTTAGTTTAGATCCAGCATTTTCACCAGCTAGTAAATAATCGGTTTTTGATGTAATTGAAGATGTCACTTTTCCTAAGTTATCTAAGATAATTTCTTCAAAGTATTGTCTTTTTTGTGATAGAGTTCCTGTGATTACAAATGTTTTATTAGCTATTGTAGATCCTTGTGAAATTTGAGAATCTAAGTATGAAAAGTTAAGTCCAACTAGTTTTAATTCTTCTATTAATTTTATATTTTCTCGAATCTGAAATCAATCTACAATAGATTGTGCCATTACTGGACCTATTGAATCAATACTAATTAATTGTTCAAAAGTAGCGTTTTTTAAATTATCAATACTTTTAAAATGTTTAGATAAGATTCTAGCGTTTTTTTGACCAATGTGTCTAATACCTAGACCAAACAAAACTTTATCAAAGCTAGTTGATTTTGACTGATCAATTGCTTTAATTAAGTTGTCATACTTTTTCTGAGCAAAACCTTCTAGGTTTAAAATTTGTTCTTTATGTTGATCTAAATAATAAATATCTAAAATATTAGTTAAAATTTTATTTTCAAATAAAGTGATGATTAGCTGATCGCCAAGTCCCACAATATTAGTAGCATTTCGGCTAACAAAGTGTTGCAAGCACCTAATAGCTTGTCTAGGACAAGAAAGGTTAATACAAAACTGATCTACTTCATTGTCATTTTTTTCTAACAAGCTAAAACAAGCAGGACAATAAAGATCAGGTTTTCATTTTTTTAAGTTAACAAAATCAGGATCAATTATTGGTTGTAAAACTTCAGGAATAATATCACCAGCTTTTTTAACTTTGACATAACCATTAATTCTTAAATCCTTAGATTTAATAAATTCAGCATTATGTAAACTAGCAGCACTTACTAAAGTTCCCATTAATTTCACAGGTTCTAGTTTAGCATTATAAGTAATTTTTCCAGTTCTTCCAACAGTTGGAAAAATATCTAATAACTTAGTAGTTTTAATTTCTGAAGGAAACTTGTAAGCTGTTGCTCATTTTGGAGCTTTAACAGTATAACCTACTTGTTGTTGAAGTTGTTTATCATTAAGCTTAAAAACAATTCCATCAATTTGATAATCTAACTGATCTTTTAATTTTGTGTATTTATCAATATAATCTTTAACTTGATCTAAATTAGAACATAACATGCATTCAGGATTTGTTTTAAAACCTAATTCTTTTAGTTTAGCAATTGATTGTTGTTGAGTAAGATTTTCTGAATCATCAGCTAGATAATAATATAAGAATGCATCAAGTTTTCTTTTAGCAACAATTGCTGAATCTAACTGTCTTAAAGTTCCGGCTGCAGCATTTCTAGGATTAGAAAATAATTGTTCTTGATTTAAAATTCGTTCATGATTAATCTTTTCAAATTCTGATTTAGATAGATAAATTTCTCCTCTAATTTCAACTCTAGATTTTTTATTGATTGTTAAAGGAATTGATTTAATAGTTTTAACATTAACAGTCACATCTTCACCAATTATGCCATCACCACGAGTAGCAGCAGTTGTTAAAACTCCATTTTCATAAACCAAAGAAATTGATAAACCATCAATTTTTAATTCAGCAAAATAACTATTTTCAATAGTATTTGTCACTTTAGCTATTTGCTGATTAAAATCTAAAAATTCTTTAAAACTAAAAACGTTATTTAAACTTAACATTGCTGATTGGTGTTGAACTTTTTTAAAGGCATCAATCACAGTTCCACCAACTCTTTGACTTGGAGAATCTAAAGTAATTAACTCGGGATATTTTCTTTCTAAACTAATTAGTTTAACCAAAAGCTGATCATATTCAGCATCATCAACTGTTGGATTATCTAAAACATAGTATTGATAAGATCACTTGTTAAGTTGTTCTTTTAGTTGATTAATTTCTAGTAACGCTTGTTGTTTGTTCATAGATACTCCTAGAAATCTGAATCGATTTCTTTTTCTTGATCAGGATCTAAATCAGTATTTTTCAAAGTATAAATTTTTGGTTTTTCTTTATGTTTTAGATACTTAAAGTCCTTTTGATCAATAACTTCATCATCATAATTGCTATATTCAGACATAACTTTGATTAGTAGTTCTTGTTGTTCTAACATTTTTGATGTATCAATACCTTCAGCAATAAATCTTTTAACTTTATTATCATCTTGTTGTTTTTTAACAATTTGTTTAATAATTGGTAAACCCAAAAATAAACTTACTCCCACTGACGGTCTAATTATTAATGGTAGGAAAATAACTATAATTAGAGCTAGTAATAATGAAGATGATAAAACTTTTAATAGATCAGAAAATGAAACTATTACATTAGTATTCAAGTTAATAGGTACAAATTTTTGAATAACAAAAATTGTAACTAAATAAGGAATTAACAAAGCAATTAAAAGATAAATCAAGTTTTGAATAATTGAATTGAATTTAGCAACATAAACTAACTTATCTCAAGTAAAGATTCATAAGTAAAGATAAGCAATTAATAAAAAGATGATTTTAAAAACATAAAAAACAACTAAAACAGTTGGTACTCTCATAGTATTTGTTGTTGCTAAACTCTTAGCAACAATTAAAGTAATTGAAAATGAAACAATCAAATAAACTAGCGCAATAACATTAATGCCTTTTCCAATTGCTTTGTTCATTCCCTTGGCTTGAACTAATGAAAATTTTCCTTCTAAAATAATGTTAATAGCAGTTGTCAGTGCAAAAATTACTGAAAAAGTGAACTTTGTAAAGATAAATTCAATGTTGGCACGATCTGCGGGTAGTAAATTATCTTTTAAAACTATTGACCCAAATAATCCTGAAACAATAAAAGGCGTTAACATAGAAATCATTGCAAATGATAGTGCTGCTACAACATAAGTATAAAGTTCATAATTAATATAAGAATTTCAATCTAATCGACCGTTTTTAATAATGATGCTTAAAAAATACTCTCTAAATGAAGTAATCAGAGTTGACATAAGAATTCTAACATTAACTCCCACTACCATATAAAGAGATAGTAAAGAGGTTGCTTTCAAAGCAGATGCTCCCAATGCTAAAAAGATAATTAAAATATCTGTTTTACCTAAAATTGACATTCCGATTTCAGATCAAAAGATTTTATATGATCTTCTTACTAAATGAGAATTATTAAAATCACTATAAAATTTTAATCACGGATATTTCAAACGCACATATTGTTTGATTAAAAAACCTCTGATAAATGGATAAATTAAAAAGATTAAAAAAATATAAACTGGTGAAAAACTATCACCAATTGTTAAATAGTGGTTTAAGCCTACAAAAAATAAACCATAAATTAGAATATCTGAAAACAGAATTACTAATCGTCTTGTTCCATTTCTTTGATCAGCACTTAAAATATTTTCATAAACACCAAATAAACCACTTGATAAACATTCTTTAAATCCAAATATAAAAAATATCAAGCTTAATTCTCAAAATCTTAAGCTTGTTTTATTACCAGAAGGAGATAAAAATTCTAATGATCATTTAGCTGGTTCTCCACCAATAATAGTTGGAGCTAATGCGATTTCTAATGGATATAAGATTGATAAAACTAATATCAATGTAAATCCAGAAATAATGTTGTTATTATATCTTCTTTTAGCAGTTGAAAAAATTTCATTAGCTGAGATTCAATCACCTTCAGACAAAGGTCTCATTAACATAACAATAGTTGCTATTGCTAGTGCACCTTCACTTGTTCCGGCAATTAATGATAAAGACATACTAATTCTAATAAACCCATTTATTTCAGTACCAAATGTTTTTAGAATTCAAAAGATCATTAAGAATTGAATCAACATATTTGTAAGAGAAATTAAAACACCTACAAACGCACTGAAAACACCATATTTTGCAGATGTTTTCATATGTGACCTCCTTCTTTGTTATTTAGCTCATTGTGGTATTAGTTCAACTGTTTTTTTGTTTAAATAATCTAAAGGTTTTTCTAGATTATCAAAAACTAGTTTACTTGCTGATAAATAAATAATCTTTTGATCATTAATTTTTTTACCACCATATCTAAAATCATTTAAAATTGGATTTTTCAAATAACTCAAGCTCGCTCTGATTTGATGCTTACGTCCTGTTATTAATTTTACTAAAATTAAATTGTTTTTAATTAGATTAAACTCTGTTTTACAATTCTTATAACTAGGCAATTCTCGATTTGAAAAAATTGCTTTTTGGATTGTAGAGTCATATCTAATCCAGCCTGTTAAACTAAGTTTTGCATCTAAAGTTCAAGCATCAGAAACTAAAGCATAATAATATTTTTCAATTTGATCTTTATTTTTTATAGCATTAGTTAAAATGTCCATACTTGTTTTATTTTTAGCATAAATCACAAGTCCTGAAGTTAGTTTATCTAAGCGATGAATATGAGAAATCACAAAAGAATTTTCTTTTTTAGGATGATATTCTTTTTTATCAACTAAATAAGATTTCACCATATCATCTAAACAAGGATTATAAGTTGAATGCATTTCTAAATTCGCAGGTTTATTAACAATGACTAAGTTTTGATCTTCATAACATATCTCAAGTTTAACATCTTTTAAATAGTTGAAATTATCTCTTAAAACTGGTTTATTTGAATCGTAAACTTCAACAATATCGTTTTCTTTTAAAAGGTAATTGTGATTTTTAATTCTTTTAGAATTAATTTTGACATCACCTTTTCTTAATCATTTATAAATCACTGAAATTGGAGTATTTGAAAAAGATTTTTTTAAGAATTTAAATATTGATTGATGATGATCATTTTTATTAATCTTAAACTTTGTCATAGCATTTTATTTAAAAGCGTCTTTTGAAGCTAACACAATTATTAGAATAATTGTGTTATACAAAGTGTGAACTAATCAAGAATAAGTGATATTTCCCCTAGTTATATCAAACACTACAGCTAGAATTAATCCACCAATAACATATGATCCAATATTGGCAATATCTCCTGATCCAATATGCATGATTCCAAAAAATAATGCTGAAGTAATAATTGATAATCATCTTGATGAAACTGTTGTAAAAATTGCTTGTCTTGCGATAAGTTCTTCAAGTAAAGGACCAATAATTATAGTTAGTACAATTAAAACAAAAATATAAGCTATTCTAGTTTTTGGATCTTTTAAAGGTTCAACCAACGCTTGTTGGTTTTGCGATTCACCCAAACCTAGTTTGGCTGCAATAATTCCATATAAAACTGATGCTATTAAAAACATTAACAAAGTAAAAATGCTAACTACTAATAGTACACGTAATTTATCTTCTTTTAAAGTTGCAATCATCTTTGCTTTCAAATCAGTTATTTTTTTAAAAGCAAAGATCATTAATAAAACTTCACCAAGAATCTGAAATAATGTTAGAATAATTGCTCCTCAACCAATTGGTTTAGATGTAGTTTTATCAAGTAATCCAGGAACAACTGTTATAAAGACTATTCCAGCAATACTACTGATAAATAGTATTAGTGGAAAAAGAAATAGAATGATTGCTCCCGAACTCACAAAATTAGTTGGTCTTAATCTTCAAAAAATAATTCCCCCAATAGTTGAAAAAATTAGTGTCAATATATTGATGATTAAACCCATTTTGTCCGAATCTAAATTAAGACTTTTTTTGAAAATATTTAAAAATATAATCGAAATTAGTGGCAATACCACTAGTGAAAATAAAACTAAAACTCCCTCAACTTTAGGATTGAACGTATGGAAATTAAATTGATATTTCTCATCAACTTTGGTTGGTTTTAATTGAAATCTATCTGTTTTATTTTGCATTTTTTTACCTCTTATTAAAATAAAAGAAAACAACCGGTTGGTTGTTTTTAATTACCTTTCAATTAAACCAGATTCAACCATAGCTTTTTTAATAGCCTCAATAGCATTATCAGCATCAGAACCATCAGCTTGGATAGTTACTTCTGTTCCTGTTTTAATAGCCATTGCCATTACGTTCATAATTGATTTTAAATTCCCTTTTTTCTCACCAGCAATAATTGTAATTTCTGAACTGAATTTTGACGCTTCTTTTGCTATTACAGAAGCTGGTCTTGCGTGTAAACCAACTTTATCTGTAATAACGGCTGTGAATGTTGCCATTATTTGATTTCCTCCCAAATAGTTAATAATACTATTATTATACCTTCTAAAAAAGTTTTCAAAAAATTTAATTATCTCTTTTACTTAGAGCCGGATTATCTGCTCTAATCATCATGATTCCGTGATTTTTATTCTCAAAAGCGATCTCTAAATGTAGACCTGTTGCTTTTAAAACCATACCATTTCCAAACAAAATATGGTTAATCATATCTCCGGGTTGAAAATCAACAAATTGCTGAGGATTGATTGTTGGTGAAATTTTTTTAGATATTTGTCTAGGTTGCTGATAATCTAAAGAATTGATAAATTTAGATTCAAACTGATAATCTGTTTTATCTAGATCAAAAATAAACTTACTTGGTAGTAGTTCAGATTTCATAATATAAGAATATTCACCTTTGATATAACTAAGGTACAACTGTTCTTTAGCTCTGGTTAAAGCCACATAAAAAGTTCGTCTTTCTTCTTCAATTTCTGCTTGAATATTAACAGATGATTTGGAAGGAAAAATTCCTTGATTAACTCCAACAATAAAAACAACTTTATTTTCTAATCCCTTAGCTGCATGAACAGTTAGTAATAAGACTTTATCAGAATAAGTTTGTTCATCAGCATCACCTGTAAGTGATTCTTCTTGTAAAAATGCAATTAATTTATTTTCTTCTAAATAATATTGACTATTAAAATCATTATCAAAGTTTTTTAATTGATCATAAAAAGCATTAATGTTTGCTAAATTTTCATCATCTTTTGTGATTTTTAACTTTTCTTCATAACCTGTATTTACTAATAAATATCTTAAAATATTTTCAACTGAATCGTTGTTTAAAAACATTTGATGTGCGGTTTTTAAAACTTCAGATAAATCATCTAATTGTTTGGTAATTGAATAAATCAAAGTTTTATCATCACTAACTAGTAAATCAAAAATAGTAAGTTTTTCTTGTTCAGATAAATCAGTAATCTTTTTAATAGTGACTGATCCAATCTTAGGAATTAAGCCTAAAACTCTTTCACTTGCAATGCTATCTTTTATAGAAATCATTTTTAAAAAAGCCATTGCATCTTTAATTACTTTTCGTTCTCTAAACTTAATTCCACCAATTAATTGAAAAGGAATTTTTTGATTAAATAACTCTTTTTCAAATTCCTGAGATCAAGCATTAATTCGGTGTAGAATAAAAAAATCTTTATATTGATAGCCTTGTTTGACTAGTTGTTTAATTTGACTAGCAACATATCTAGCTTCATCTTGTCGAGAATCACATTCTTTTACAATTGCTTTTTTACCACTATTATTGTTAGTAAAAACTACTTTTTGTTCACGATTTTTATTTTTGTTAATTAAACCGTTTGAAATGTTAACTATTTGTTGAGTAGAACGATAATTTTGATTTAAAAAGATACTAACAGCATTTGGATAAACTTTCGAAAAATTAAGAATAATATCAACTTTAGCACCACGCCAAGAATAAATAGTTTGATCAGGGTCTCCAACTACAGTTAGATGATTAGTATCTTTAGTTAAAAACTTGATTAAAGCAAACTGAATCTCATTAGTATCTTGAAATTCATCAACCATTACATAATCATAAGCTTGTTTTCATTTAACTAACACTTCAGGATTTGTATCAAATAACTTATAAACATAAATTTGTAAATCATCAAAATCTAATGAGTTTGACTCTTTTAATTTTTGATCATATAGTTTATAGATCACAGCATAGTATCTTTCAATGGTATTTAAAGCATCTTTTAGTGCTTCATCTGAAGAATACAAATTTTCTTTTCATTGTTTAATTTTGTAAAGAATTTGTTTATCAAAAATTCTTTTTTGCTCTTCAGTTAAAATAATATTTGATTCTCTAACACATCTTTTAATAATTGTTTTTTGATCATCTGAATCAATAATAGAAAAGTTTTTTTCTAAACCAATTTTTGATCCATCACTTCTTAAAACTCGACAACATCATGAGTGAAAAGTTGAAATAAACACCGATTTTGAATCATCACCAACAATTTCTAAAACCCTAGATTTCATTTCTTTGGCAGCTTTATTTGTAAAAGTAACTGCTAAAATCCTAGAAGGTTTGATTTTTAGATTTTCAATTAGATAAGCCACTTTAGCAGTAATGACTCTGGTTTTACCACTACCTGCAGCAGCAATAATTCTAACTGGTTTGTCAGTAGTTACTACCGCTACTAGTTGCTGGGGATTTAATGAATCTAAAATTTTGTTAATGCTCATCTTTTTTCTCACTTTCAATTTGTTTGATAGGTTCTTTGCTATCTAGTTTTAGTTGATCAATTGGTTTTTTTCTTTTTAAGTTAATTGATTTTTGATATTCATATTTTTCTTGATTTTTAATTTGATCAATAAATTCTAGGTCAAAATTACCAGGTTGTTGAGTTAAGCTAATGTGTTGATCATCTCTTAAAAGTTTTTGGTTCAAATCATTTTTCGAACTTTTCTGAGCTGGTTTAGTTTCAACAACAACTAGTTTTAATTTTATATCAATACTTGCTTGGTGCAATTTATGAAATTTAACTGATATCAAAATAACAACTCATCACAATAAAACAATAATTAAACCTATTTGATAAATCAAGACTGAAAATGAGATTCAAATTTTATTTTTTTCTGAAAATTGACTAGGCAGTAGCCAAGCTAATAAAATAGAACAAACTACACCAATTAATCATGGAATAAAGATAAAAACAGCTTCTCTTAAAAATAAATCTTTAAAAGTAATTTTGTGCTTTTTTAAACTAATTAATTGAATTTTAAATAACCTTTTTCCTAGACTTTGAGCTTTTAATAACCAACAAAACACCACAAAATAAACAAACATTCAAACTCCAACAATTAGATATCTAACTATTAGTAAAACCAAATCTCCAGGTTGGAGTTTTCATAATAGACTAATTAAAATCATTGGCATTGAAGCTATTAGTAAATCAAAAAGTCTAGCAAAAAGTATTTTTCATACACTAGCTAAACAATACTGATTATCTTTTAGATTTTGATTGCTTTCAGAATAATTGATAATTGCATAAGTAGTTTTATTTTGCATAGACATCTTTAATTATTTAATTTTTTTTAATTCTGAATTTATATAGTTATTAAATTCATTCATTCTTTGAGTAAAATCAGGATCTTTATTTTCTAAAAAGGTTTTATTTTGCTTGATAAATTTATCAAGTTTATTAGTAACTTTTTCTTGTGATTGGTTGAGAGCTTTTTTATATAAAGTTGGGTTATTAAATAGTTTAACTAAATCTAAAAAGTTATAACAAAGTTCATAATAATACGCATAATTTAACTGATCACTTAATTGCTTGTATCGTCCAATTTTTCTAAAATAATTCATAATATGAGGTCACTGATTAATAATATCAAGTGCTGAATATTTCATAACTGAAACAAGATGATCACTTAGCACTTGATCAGTTGCATAAAAAGTTTTTGCATAAGATAAAAATTCAAAAGTAAATAAGCTATCAAAACGAACTTTTCTTCTAAAATAAATGTTATTTTTTTTAATAACTTCTAAGTTGAAAGCCTTAGAATAAATAAGTCTTCTAACATAAGCAAAAGGATCATAACTTTTTTCAAGATTGTAAAGTTGATTTTTATCTAAACAAACGTTTTTTGAAACATTTGTAAGTAAACCTGTGTATTTCGAATCAAATTGAATTAGATCAGGATTTTTTTGTTGGACAATTCTATTTATTTGTTCAACAAAATCTGGTTTTAAAAGATCTCCTTCTTTAACAAAAACTAGATATTTATTATTAGCAATATCGATTGCAAGATTTCATTCTTGACTAGTTTCTTGTGAACGGTTATTTTCACTAATAATAATGTTTTTATTGTTATCAAATAAATTATCTAAATATTGTTTTATTTGATCAGTAGTTGTCTTAGAATCAATTATTAAAATAATTTCAAAAGCGTTATTAGTTTGATTAAGTATAGAATTTATTGTTGATTCTAATCTGTCTAATCGAGATTGTGGACTTATAACAAATGAGATTAACATTGTATATCACTCCAGCTTTCTTATATCAATATCTATATTTTACACTATTAGTAGTTTTAATATATTAGTTTAATTTGCAGTCAACAAAATAAAAAAAGTTTGCCTTTGCAAACTAGTAATATCATTAAAATAATAAGTTTTTTGGCGTTCTTGGAAATGCAATAACATCTCTAATATTTGAAGCACCAGTAACATACATGATCAATCTTTCAAATCCTAAACCAAATCCTGCAGATTTATAATATCCATATTGTCTTAGATTGTTATATCAATCTAACTGATCAACATCAATTTTCATTTCTTTACATCTTGAAATTAGTTTTTGATAATCATCTTCACGTTGACTTCCACCAACCAATTCTCCAATTCCTGGAACTAGTAAATCAACTGCTGCAACTGTTTTTTGATCAGGATTTTGCTTCATATAAAACGCTTTGATTTCTTTTGGATAATTTGTTACAAATGTTGGAGCTTTATTAACTTGTTCACAAATATATCTTTCGTGTTCAGTACCTAAATCTAGTCCAAATTCAATCTCAGATACTTCAAACTTATGACCGTTTTTAACAGCTTGTTTTAAGATTTCAATTGCTTGAGTGTAAGTTGTAATTTTAAATTCAGAATTTCTAACGCTATTTAATTTATCGATTAATCCTTTTTCTAAGTTTTGATCACAAAATTCTAATTCTTGGTAGTTTTTTTCAAAAATGTAGTTAATGACATACTTAACCATTTCTTGAATTAAATTAATGTTATCTTGTAGATCAGCAAATGCTACTTCAGGTTCAATCATTCAAAACTCTGCAGCGTGTTTTGCAGTATTTGAATTTTCAGCTCTAAAAGTTGGACCAAAAGTATAGACGTTTTTAAAAGCTTGAGCAAAAGCTTCAGCGTGTAATTGACCCGAAACTGTTAAACTAGCTCTTTTTGCAAAAAAGTCTTGTGCATAATCGCCATCTTGACGAGTTGTTACTAAAAACGCTTCTCCGGCTCCTTCGGCATCATTTCCAGTGATAATTGGAGAATGTACATAAACAAAGTTTTTATCTTGGAAGAATTTATGAATTGCATAAGCCGCAGTTGAACGAATTCTAAAAATTGAATTAAATGTTTTGGTTTTAGCTCTTAAATGTGCGATTTCACGTAAAAATTCAGCTGAGTGCTCTTTTTTTTGTAGTGGGTAATCTTCAATTGCTTGATCTAATAATTCAATTTCAGTTGCTTGAATTTCAAATGGTTGAGGTTTATCTGGTGTTAAAACTAATTTTCCTTTAACTTCTACAATAGAACTAACTCTTGCTTGTTGAGCATCAGCAAATCCTTTGGTTTCTGTTTTATAAACAACTTGAATATCTGATAAAGTAGTTCCATCAGTCAGTACCATAAATGAAACTGCTTTTCCTTGTCTGTTTGATCTAATTCTTGCAATCACTGAAACTTGGGTGTCAGCTAGTTGATTTTGTTGATCAATTAATTGTTTAATTTCCATAACTTTTAGTCCTCCAGAATATGTTTTTTGATAAATTTACCTACTCCTGCATCAACATTGCTTTCAGTAGTATACTTAGCTATTTTTTTAATTTTATCAACTGCATTGCCAACTGCAACAGAATTGCTAATTTCTTTAAACATTGACATATCGTTCATATTATCACCAAAAACGATGATATCTTCAGGATCAATTTCTAAAATTTCTGCCATTTTTTTAATAGCTATTCCTTTAGTTGCACTGATATTAGTGAATTCATAAATTGGCATACTTTCAATATTATTTTTCATAATTGTTAAGTGTTTGTCCATACTTTCTTGATAAAATCACTCTTCAAATTCTTGTTGTTGGTTTTCTGGAACGAATGTCATTAATTGCACAACATCTTTAAATTCAAATTCAGAATCTGTTGAACAAACTATTTTATTAAATCTATCAAATCAATTTCTTTGATTCATTGATTCAACTACAAACGGAATTTGGTTTCAATAAACATCGGCAATACTTGCTGTAAACACAACTACACAAATCTTCATTTCAGTTAGTTTTTTAACCATTTTATAAACTATGTGACTAGTGATATTATTAACATAAATTGGTTTGAATTCAGAGATTTTAGAAATCATAGCTCCGTTTGATAAAACAGCTAAATCTAAATGTTTTTCGATTTCGAATAATTCAGCTCTAGGTTTTGCTGATTTATAACCTTGACCTGTTGCTATAGTGACATAAACTCCCTTTTGATTAGCTAGTTGAAAGACTTTTTGATCAAAATCGTTTGCTAGTTTACCATGTTGTAAAACCGTTCCGTCTAAATCAGTTACGATTAATTTGATATTTTTTAAAGACATCTTATTTGTTCTCCTGATATTTCTAATTCTCTGAAAAATAGAATGTTGAAATTTCTAAACTTTCGTTGAAATTACTATTAATAATAGTATTAGTAATTTTGAGTTTTTCAAATGCACTGTTAGTTGCTTGATCATCTTTAATAATTTTATTTTCAAATTTTAATCATCGATAGATAGTTTGAAAATAATGTTCTTTTAAAGAAGAGCAATGATTACAAAAACTATAAATTAGTAATTCATCATTTTTAATTGTTTTTGAGCGATTAATAAATAATCTAGTAGTATCAGATGAATTAACTAATTTATCATTTGATCCATGAATAAATAAAATTGGTACTTGAGCAGGTTTAACATTTTCTTTTTCATATTTATCAAAAATGTTCATTTCTCTTCAATCATATAAAGTTATTTTTTCTTGAGATTTTAAAATTTCAGAAATTTTCTTTTTAGTTAACTTTTTATTAAAGAATTTAAATTTAGAATTTAATAATTTAGATAATAATGTTTCAATTGACCCGTAAGTTGCTTCACAAATTGCAAATTTAACTTTAGTTGCTTTTAAAAATTCTTGCTCAGTAACTGTCAGATAATTAATGACAAAAGCACCCATACTCATACCAATTAGTCCAATCACTTGTGGTTTTTCACTATCAGTTAAATATTTGATTGCTGCTTTTAGATCCTGACTTTCTAATAAGCCCATAGTAATGATTTCAGTATCTTCAGAATCAGCGTGATTTCTAAAATCATAAACTAAAATGTTATATCCAAGCTCAATAAATGGTTTTGCTCAGTATAAACTTCAATACTTATTTCCAGTAAATCAATGTGAAGCGATAATTCATTTTTTAGATTTTGAGTTAGTAATATATTTTAAACCACTAATTTTAACTTTGTCTTTTGTTTCAAATTTAATTGGAGCAAGATTGTCATTAATTTCAAAAGTTAGTTGTGGTTTTTTAAAATAAAATTTCATAATTTTATTCATATTACTGATTTCAGGATTAATATAAATATCTTTTCTATTTTGAGTTCTTTTAAAGAAAATTGAATTTTCTAAAAGCACATAAAAATCAATAAACGATTTATTTAAAAGCCTAAAACTTCTATTACCTGTCTTTTTTAATAAATTCTTTTTTTCTTTATATCTCATATCAACACCTGCTTATACTTATTATTATTGATTTTAAAAACTAAATTTAATTAATAACTACTTATTTAAGAGTTTTTCATATGCTAATTTAGCAATCATAGCTGCATTATCTGTACAATAACTAATTTTAGGAACAAAAGTATTTTTAATATTATGCTTTTTTCCTAGATCTAAAACTATTTTTCTTATTTGACTATTAGCACTAACTCCACCAGCAACTGTTAAAGTTTTTGGTTTAAATTCTAAAATTGCTCTTTCAAGTTTTTTTTCAACAATACTAGTTGCAGCAAATTGAAAACTAGCTGCAAAATCTTTTAAGTTGATAGTTTGATTTTTTTGTTTTAAATTGTGAATTAAATTAATACAGGCAGTTTTTAATCCTGAATATGAAAAATCATATGAGTGATCATTTTTAGCTATTGGAAGTTGATAAGCGTTTTTATTACCTTGTTGAGCTAGTTTATCAATAATAGGTCCACCTGGATAGGCCAATCCTAAAACTCTTGCTACTTTGTCATAACATTCACCAATCGCATCATCAGTTGTTGAGCCAATAACTTGAAAATCATTAGCTGAGTTAACTAACATAATTTGAGTGTGACCACCTGAAACTACCATTGCTAGTACAGGATAAATAAATTCATGATCAATACTTGCTCCATAAATATGACCCTGAATATGATCTAAAGCTAAAATCGGTTTATTAATATATAAACTAATAGTTTCAGCTACTAGTTTTCCAATGATCAAAGATCCAATCAATCCTGGTTTTTCAGTATAAGCAAGATAATCAATTTGTTCAATTTCAAGATTTGCTTGTTTTAAAGCAGCTTGTAAAACTCAATTTAAATTTTGAACGTGCAATCTAGCTGCTAGTTCTGGAACTACTCCACCAAAAACTTGATGGTCTTTAATCTGAGAAGATATTATGTTAGTTAATATTTGGTGATTATCAATTATTGAAACTGAAAATTCATCACAACTTGATTCAATAGCTAAGATTTTCATTTTGACCTTTCTTTTTATTTTAATTAGTTTATGTTACATTTAATTTTAATTATTTTTAATAACTTTTGTTAGCTTTGCTTTTTCAATAAATTATTAGCAAGTTTCTTGTAATTTTGACTATCTTAAACTAGTTTAATTTTGACAATTTATTATTAAAAGCTTTTAAGATTTCATAGCTTCTAAAGTTGTTAAAATGTTATAATAATTTTAATTTTAAAAATACAAGGAGAATTTTATATGATTAAATTCAATGATCAAAATCAAGAACTTACAGTAGTTGGGTTAACAGAACCAAAAGACAAAAAATTTGTTGCTGATGTTGATTGCCAAACCACTTTAATTAGTGAAGATAAAACCATTTATATGGTCATTAAAAAAGATGGTAAAGATCTAATCGCAAAGCTTAGAAAAGCTTTTAAACAATTTGTTAAAGCAAATAAACTATCTGTTAATGTTGATCTTGATTCATTTATTGAAATTGCCGCAGCTGAATGTGGATGTAAAAAGAAAGTTATTTCAGCAATTTATGAAGCAATTTCATTTGAATCATTTGAAAAAGTTACTTACAAAAAAAGTCAAAAATCAGAAAAACCAGTTTATAACTTACTAACAAAAGAAGAAGTTTCATCATTGATTAGTATTGAAGAAATCAAAATGGAATTTGTTAACTATGCAAGAAGTTTACAAGACACTCCACCAAACATTGCAACTAGTGAATACTTAGCTGAAGAAATTGTTAAAAAAGCTAAAGCTATTGAAGGAATAAAAGTTTCGGTTTTAGGTAGAAAAGAAGCTGAAAAATTACAAATGGGATTATTCTTAGGAGTTAATGCCGGATCTCCTTATGAACCCCAAGCAGTTGTTTTAGAATATGTTGGCGATGAATCTCAACCTAAAGTTGCTTTGGTTGGAAAAGGAATTACCTTTGACTCTGGAGGATATAACTTAAAACCATCACAATTTTTAGATGGAATGAAGTTTGATATGTCTGGAGCAGCAATTATGCTTTCAACAGTTATGGCCTTAGCTAAAGCTAAAGCTAAAGTAAATGTAGTTGGAATTGGTATGTTTACTGATAATAGAATTGGACGTTCAGCTACTTTACCAGAATCAGTTTTAACTTCAATGAATGGTTTAACAGTTGAAATTAACAACACTGATGCAGAAGGAAGATTGGTTTTAGCTGATGGAATCACTTATGCAATTCGTGAAAAACAAGCAACTGAAATTTGAGAAGCATCCACACTAACTGGAGCAATCGCAATTGCTTTGGGACCATGAGCTACAGGAGTATTTACTCACAATGATCAAAAATGAGAAATTCTAAAACAAGTATCTGAAAAAACAGGTGAAAGAATGTGAAGAATGCCAATTTTTGATGAACACTTAGAAAAAGTTAAAAAAGATACTATTATGGCTGATTTAACTAACTCATGTAAAGGAAGAGATGCTGGAAGTTCAACTGCTGCTGCCTTTTTAAATGAATTTGCTGAAAATAAACCATTTGTTCACTTTGATATAGCAGCAACTGCTTCAACTCAAGATGGACGCGGTGAAGGTGTTTTAATTAGAACATTATTTGAGATGTTTAATAAGTAGTTAATTTATTTTCAAACTACCTCTTAATTTTTAAGAGGTTTTGTTTTATTACTTGACAAGTAAGTCAAATAAGTAATTATATATAAAATGCTTTTAACTAATTATTAAATTAGATTAAAAAGTGTAAAGGAGAAAATTATGAAATTAACTACATGAACATTTTATAAAGCTGATCATTTTCAATCACTTTCAAAAGACGAAGTACTAACCAGAACAATTCCTGTACTAATTTTAAGACCAGATGCAACACAAGAAAAAACTCTTTTATGTTTAGCTTTAACTCAAAAAATAGTTAATTCTATTATTATTGATTTACAAAACAAGGTTTTTTCTTCTGATGAATTACTAGAAATTTTTAAAGATAATATTGGGTTTACTTCAACTGAGAACTTAACTGAAATTGATGCTAAAGGAATTAATTTATCAACTAGCATTCACCCGGAAAACATTAAAAATTTAGTCCAAACTTATAACTTATTTTTAAATAAACAACCAATTACATTTGATACTAAAGACTATCAAACTATGGATCTAATCAAACAACAAACCGAAATTTTTATTGATGTTGATCTTGAAAATATGCAATTATCTGCACTGCTTCAAACATTAAATATCGGAATGCAAAACTATCGCGAAAGATTAGAACAACTTTCTAAATTAAAAGAAGATGAACTATTAGAAAACAAAGAACAATTATTTAACTTACAAGCTAATTTAATTTCTTTTTTCGACCAAGCAGTTAGAAAAATGGATCAATTTATTTCTCAATTATCAGAACAAAACGCAGAATTGATCAAACAATTAGAAAGCGAGCAGAAAGCTTAAATGAAAAGAAGTCAAGCAACAAATGAATACAAATGAGATTTTTCTCATCTTTATAAAGATCAAAACCAGTGGAAACAAGATCTTGATAGACTAATTAGTTTGTCAAAAGAATATGAAAAATTTAAAGGTAATTTAAATAAAAAAGAAGTCTTTTTTAGAAGTATCGAATTAGATGAAGAGATTGGATTACTTGCTAATAAATTATCAATTTATACAAGAATGGGTGATACTGATCAAACTAATGAAGTTTATAGAACTCTAGAAGGACTTTTAATTAATGCATTACAAGAAATTTACACATTAACTGCTTTTGTTAATCCAGAACTTAAACAAATTGGTCAAGAAACTATTTTTTCATGATTAAAAGAAGATCAGAAATATCAAAAGTACGAATATGGTTTTAAAAAATTCTTTGAACAAGCTAAACATATTCTAGATCAACACGATGAAGAACTACTTTCAAAAGTTTCAAAAAGTTGTGGTGCGATTTCAATGATGTATGATACTTTAGCATATGCTGATAGACAAGATCAAAAAATTAATTACAAAGACCAAGAACAAGTGTTAACTAATTCACTACTAGCTGAAATTAGTCAAGATTCAGATCCGATTAAAGATCAACAGCTAAGACTTGAAGCAACTAAATTATTTAGCAAAAACTTTAGTGATAGAAAACACAGTTTTGCTCAAATTTATGAAGGTATTTTACAAGCTGATTTTGAAAGTGTCAAACTAAGAAATTATCAGTCAAGTTTACAATCTAGTTTAAGTAGTGATTCGGTTGATACTTCAATTTATTTAAAACTATTAGAAGTTGGAAAAAAATACATCAAACCTTTACAAGATTATTTATTACTAATTAAACAAACTTTTAAGTTAGAAAAATTTTACCCATCAGACAGACAACTAAAACTAGTAAAAGACTATAACCGTAGCTTTACAGTTGATCAAGCTAAAGAAATTATTAGAAAAGCTTTAAAAGTTTTAGGTGATCAATATCTAGAAAAATTAGAAATTGCTTGATCAGCTAATCGAATTGATTATTATGAAGATACTAATAAAAGAGATGGAGCATATTCGACTGGTGGACATGGTATCGAACCAATTATTTTAATGAACTGAGATAATAAATTAAGCTCAGTTAATACCTTAGCTCACGAATGTGGACATTCAGTTCACACACTATTTGCTGATGAAAGCCAACCTTATCCATTAAGTGAATATCCAATTATTTTAGCTGAAGTAGCTTCAACAATTAATGAACATTTATTGTTTGATTTTATGTTTAATAATGCGCAAACAAAAGAAGAAAAAATCTATTTATTACAACAAAGACTTTTTGATCTAACTTCAACATTCTATCGTCAAATTCAATTTGCTGACTTTGAATATAGAGCAAGTCAACTAGTTGAAAAACAAATCCCATTCACTGCTGAACTATTAAATAACTTATTTACTGAAGTTCAAAATGATTATGCATATACAGTGTTTGATAAAATTGAACAAGAAGATCAAAAACAAGGATTTGGATGACCAAGAATTAGTCACTTCTTTCACTCACCATTTTATGTTTATAAATATGCAATTGATGTTACAGCAAGCTTTAAATTATATGATGATATTAAAAAAGGAAATATCGATTCAACTCTTAACTTTTTAAAAGCTGGTGGACATAAAGAACCATTAAAAATTATGTTAGATGCTGGTATTGATTTTACAAAAGAAGAAACATACCAACCATTGATTAATGGAATTATCAATTACACTAATCAGTTAAAAGAATTATTAAAATAAAAACTAATTTACACTATAAAAAGGTGTAAATTTTTATTTTTTGATTAAATAAAAAAGACTTATTAAAAAGTCTTTGCATAAATAATGGTATTGTAACCCAAAACTTTTATAGATTTACATTGCTCTAAGCTACATCTTAGATTGATAGTATCAGATAATTACAAATTATAATAGTTAATCAAGTTGCTAGTCTAATTACTTAACAACCTTAAGATCAAGTTCTAGTCCAATTCTATTATTGATTTTTAATCTAATTTTTTTATTTAATAAACCTTCTGGATCTAAATCTGTTATTTTAGATTCTTTGCTAAAACCAGTCATTAATTCAACTGATTCTACATTGTCAAAATTACTATTCAATTCTTGCTTAATCACTTCTAAAATATCTTTGTATGATTGTTTGGCTACTATTTTATTTTGTAAACTTTGATTTAAAAAATTTTTTATACTATTTTTAAATGCAATTAGATTTGTGTCTCTGGTTATTGATAACGGCAAGTTTTTGTCTTCTCAATCTCTTACATGCTTTGCCATAAACTCTCTTATATTATCTACTGGTAATTCTCAGTGTGATAAATCTTGGTTAAAACTTTTTGCACTTCAAAAAATTGCTTTATAGTTTTTTGGATCTTTAATATTTAAAACAAATTTATCTCCTAAAGATTGATTAAATGATGAAGCAATATTAAACATTGCTGCCATATTAGTAACTTTTGAAGTATCAAATTTATCTCCTAAAGATTGATTAAATGATGTTGCTTGTTGAAACATACCTCACATATTAGTTACTTTTGATGTATCAAACTTATCACCTAACGAAGAATTAAAGGCAAGTGCACCTTGAAACATTGATCTCATATCTTTAGCTTTTGAAGTATCTCAAGTTAAAGCTTGATTAAATTTTTTGGCAATAAAAAATGCTTTTGAAAAATCAGTGACATTGCTTGTATCTCAAGCTTCTATTCCTTTAATAGTTTGGTTTTGATTTGATTCAAAAACTTTGGCTAGACTTGTAATATATTCAGGTAAGAATTCAGAAACTTGTACTACAGTTTCTTTAAATTTTTCTATTACAATTTCTTTATTATCATTTGTAAAATATCCGATTTTAGTACATATAGTATCATGTTGGTCATATTCAGCTGTTAATTTAACTTTATGATTGTTAATATCTTGATCGCTAGTTTGATCATCAGTTGGGATAAATGAGATCTTAACTTCTCCTTTATAATTATTACTATTTTGTTTAGCACTAATTGTAACATTAGAAAAATTAATTCTGTTATAAGAAAGTTGCGATAGATCTAAATGATGATTTTTATTTAATAAATTTAATTTATCAGTTATATATTCTTTATTTATATTTTTTAAACGGATTACTCCAAGTGATTTATTAGTTATTAAAGTATCTAAATCAAGTTTTTGATCTTTGTTTTCTTTTTGTAAATCATCAGATAATCTTTCTTTATTAGCATGAGTTTGATCATTTGCTGTTTGGCTAATTCTAGAAATTGCAATTGCTGATGTAATAATTGTTAAAATAATAGTTAAACTTAAAAAACTTGTGAGCGATCATTTTTTTAGTTTATTTTTGTTTTCTTTCATAGTTTTCCTTTCAAATTTCTAATTGTTAGTTAATATATTTTAATAATAAGATTACTTGATCTTATGAACTATATTGTATTAAGAAAGCACATCTTTAGCAAACCTAACTAAGTTTAAAATACTCTAAGATACGTAGGATAAAAAGATAATGATAATAAAAATAGTTATTAAATAAAAAAATAACTAAGCTAGTTAGTTATTTTTTACATCTCTTCACCATTTAATAATCCATTTAAATAATGTCCTAAGCCACCTTCATCATTAGTATAATGAGTAATTCCCTTAGCAACAAATTTTAAACCATCAATAGCATTTTTCATAGCAATTCCGTGACCTACTACTCTTAACATATCATAATCATTTAATTGATCACCAAACGCAATTGCATCTTGTAAATCTTTATTATAATACTGAGCTAGAAACACAGCAGCAAAACCTTTATCAGCATTTTTATTAGTTAAGGTAATAAAGGGTTTTTCACTTTTGGCTTTCACACCATATAAAACATTACTTTGAATTTTAACAGCATCTTGATATTTAGTCAACACACGCAGAACCTGATCTTTAACTTGATTAGATTTTAGTTTTAAAACAATGTTGTTGCTAGGATCTGTTCAAAGTTCATAAGGTGAACCTTTAATAAATACTTTAGTTTCATCTTTAGGATCAATTTCTTTTAAGTGAAAAAAATCACCTAAATCTTTATCTTCTTTTCAGATTAAGGTCTTATTATAATATTCAATTAAAATGTTGTCTACAGCATCTTTAATTTCTGGTTCATTAATAATTTGCATAATAATATCATTGTTGATTGGAAGAATAATTCTTTTTAGTTGTTTTTTTAATGGATCATGAATATGAGCTCCGTCAAATGTAGCAACTACAGTATCACATCCTAGTTCTTTATAAATATCTTTCATAGCTCGATAAGCTCGACCAGTAACAATACAAACAGTATGACCTTGTTTCATAGCATTTTGTAAGGCATTTTTAGTTACAGGATGAATTTCATCATCTGTAGAACTTTTTAACACAGTACCATCTAAATCAACTAATATTAACCTTTTAACATCTAGTTTTTTTAGCTTCATAATACTACTCCAATCTACACTATATAATTATAAAAAAGTGGTTAAAAAATAACATATCTAGATAATTATTATTAGTCTAAATATTTTATTAATAAATAACATAAATAGTTATCTAATTTATAATATAAATTAAAATATTAATTTAGGAGGTAAGGAGGTAAAAAATGATGAAAACAATTTATCTTGCTGGTGGTTGTTTTTGGGGAGTTCAAGCATATTTTCAAAAACTAAAAGGAATAGTTAAAACTGAAGTTGGTTATATTAATGGAACAACTAAACGTACTTCATATTATAGTTTAAAAAGAACTCTACACGCTGAAGCAGTAAAAATTGACTATGATCCTAAGATTATTTCACTTGAAGAAATAGTAGTTCACTTATTTAGAATTATTCATCCTGATTCATTAAATAAACAAGGAAATGATGTTGGAATTCAATATCGAACTGGTGTTTATTATACTGATATTAATGATCGTAAAGTTATTGAATCAGTATTTAATATCTTTAAAAAGAACTACAAAGAATTTTATGTTGAACTTGAAGAAGTAAAAAATTACTTTACTGCTGAAGAATATCACCAAGATTATTTAGAAAAAAATCCTACAGGTTATTGTCACGTAGATTTAAGTATTGATCTAAATTTAACTGATCATGAACAAGAAATCTTAAAACAAGTTAGAAAAGAACTTTCTTTAGATCAACTAAGTTATGATGTTTTAAAACATTCAGCAACTGAAAGACCACACACTTCAGAACTAAATAAAGAATACAGAAAAGGCATCTATGTTGAAAAAATTTCTGGAGAAGTATTATTTTCTTCATCAGCTAAATTTGATTCAGGTTGTGGGTGACCAAGTTTTAGCCAACCAATTAAAAAACAAGCTGTTAGTTATTTAGAAGATACTTCACATAATATGTTAAGAACTGAAGTACGTTCTGGTCAAGGAGATAATCATCTAGGTCATGTTTTTAATGATGGGCCTAAAGATATGGGTGGATTAAGATATTGTATTAATGGTGCTGCTTTAGATTTTATTGCTTTAGAAGATATGGATGAAAAAGGATATTCTGAATATAAACAATACGTTAAATAATTAATATTATAAGTAGAATCAAGGTAGCAATACCTTTTTTATTTGAGTTAAATAATAAAAAAGTTGTGTTTAACACACAACTAATTAATTATACTTTAGATTTTTTAGGTTCTACTGCATCATTTCAATTTCCTTTGAAATTATTAATGTATTGACCATCTTCATTAGGATATAGAGATTGATATCCTGTTTTCTTTTCTTCGTTAAATTTATTAAGTTTTTTATTAAATTCATCTCTTTGCATTATATGATTTTGAAGTTTTACTCCAACCATACGATCAGGTTGACTTCCAATAGGAAAACGTGATATTGTTAATTGATCAACAAATGAAACAGTAGGTAAAAACTCAGATTCTCTAACATAAGTAGGAATTATTAATGCTGATGATAAGTTTAAATAGTTTTCAAGTTTGGCTAATTCTGTATATCTATCTTTTTTATCAGATTTATTTTTATCAACGTTTTCAACTTCCTTTGATAAAAATTCGGTTGCTTTCTTTAATTGTTTATAGTGTTCTTTATCCGATTCAATAGACTCTGTCTCCGTAAAATCACCATTACTTCCTTTATTGAACACTTTATCCATATTCATAATATAGTCAAACGCTCCACCGTATAAAACTGTGTAAAGATAGTTTGTTGGATCGGCATAATCTGGAGATCAACCAATTTCCATTATTGCACTTTTTCCTTCTCTTACTAATTCACCATATTCTTTAGCAGTTCCTGGTTCATATGGATCAATAACAAATGGTGAATTCATATCGCTACCATTTTTTTTACGCACTAAAAAGTTAAATGTCTTAAACGCTTGTATTAGATAGTTTTTGTAACCACTAGAACCTCCTGTACTTGAATTTCCCGGATTTATCAAGAATGGAATAGTCAATGGTTTTGAAATGTCAACACCAACTTTTTTCATATCTTCGCTAACTTGTTTTTTTATTAATTCTACTTTTTTATGTAAAAAAGATAGTCTATTTTCTTGTTCAGGATAAGACTTGCTCTCATCAACTTGATCATATTTACCAATCAAATTAATAAATTGATTAGCTAAATCTTCATTTTTAAAACTAACTTTAGATGAATCTTGATATAGTTCGTCAATTTTACTAATAGAAGTTTTTTGATCATCATCTTTCAAGAATGCTAGTAGTGCCAAAAGATCATTTTCAAAAAAAGCATCGTTACCTGGACTAAGTGAAGATTTTTTCTGACCTTTATTACTGCTAACATTTCCAAATCTTTTATATCAGGAATTGATGTCAACTTTATCCAACAAACTCTTAGATTTTAAAATTTCAATTAATCAACCTGTTATTGATTCTTTTCCTTGATTCTTAGCTTCATCCCCTTTACTTAAATCAAAGTAGTTTTTTGCCATAAAATCTAAGTAGTCCGCAGTCTTTTCACCCGAATTTGGATCAGCAACTGGAATTTCATTTTTATTATTTTCATAAGTCGATATAAATGGACTTGTGTAGGTGTTTCTCAAAGAACTACTTAATCTTTTATTACCATCAATGGCACTAGAGTGAAATTTGGCAAAAATTGATCGATCTAATAAGTATCTAAACATTACTCTAAAAGAATTTAATGCTATTGTTTTATTTAATTCTGAATCTTGTTTTGTGTTTCTTACCGTTCTTGTGTTATTAACTAAACTACCTTGATTATCAAGTTGAACATCTTTGAATGTTGATGTACCCGAACTTTGATAATTAAACGCAAAGGCTCAGCTTGCTGTTGGTTTTGTTTTAACAACATTAGTACCCATAAAAGAGGGATCCTCTATTTTATTACCAACATATTTGCTCCAACCAGCAATATCATTTGGAACTACCTTAAATGAAGAAATATCACCTGTTTCAAAATAGTATCTACTTGATGAAGGATCTCCTTTATTTGTGTAACTAAAAAGCATTTTATGGATATGCACATTTTGTTTATTGAAGTAATGTTCGTTTCTTTTTAAGTTCAAATTTCTACCAGAAACGTATTCATCAACAATATAAGGTCCAGAGTATCACATTGTTTCATAACCAGATTGTTTTTCTGATGGTTTTGCATATAAAGTACCTGCAAATTTTGAATACCCTTGATCTTTGTCTTGAACGTATTGAACAGAAATGTCTGGCATAGGTGCAAAGCTTAAGTAAGAAATAATTGTTTCAAAATAACTTGTGGGTTTTTCTAATTTAAACGAAATGTCATAACCATCTTTACTATTACTTATAATTTTTCCATCTTTTAAAGATTTAGCTTCAATGTCTTTAGTTGACATTGTCTTATCAAGAGCCATTGTCATGGCTTTATTTTCATCATTTTCTAAATTAAAAGCCATAATAGCTCTGTCTAGATAGTAACTAGATATCATTTCTTTTTTTAATAAGTTAGCCTTTGGTTCACCAGCGTTTTCTCTATCAAAGAGCGGATTATATAAAGCATCAGGTTTTTTTTCTTTCTTGTTATAATTAGGGTCTGAGAGTTTATTTAAAAAGTTAATTAATTTATTAGCATTAGCTAGAGCAGAACTTCAAATATCTAAAGTTAGTGCTCTATTATTTTTATTAAAAACATATCTGAAGGTGTTGAAAAAGTCTTTAGCAGTAATTGCTCCCTTATCGACAGCTTTTCCATTTTCAATTGCAGTTCATTTGATATTTTTTCTAAGTTTAAAACTTCAAGTTTTGAAATCAGTATCAGCTTTTCATTTCAAAGCTAAAGCTCCTTCAAAATTATCATGTTTATCAACAGTTATTAAAGTGTCTTGTAGCTTAGAAATTACTTTACCATCTGAACTACTGTTATTAATTGCAGAGTTTCAAGTAACAATTGGTTGGGTAATTAAATCTTTATAAACTGTAGTATCTGAAATTCTTCTTGAAAGCAACTTGTACGGATTTACACCAAGTGAACAACTAACTGCGGTCATTGAACTTGAAGCTATTAATAATGTTGAAGTTGTTAATCCTAATATCTTTTTCATATTTTCACCTTCTTTTATCTTGTTTTTTTAGATTTGTAATATTTATCTAATTGAATTTGATAGTTTTTAAATTCTCTATCATTTGCATAGATATAATGACCGTTTTTAATTTCTCTTCATTTAGGAAAATCAATTAAATAATCATAGTGTTGTTCATCTGGTTTATATTCAAAATGGACTTTATTTCGTTCTTTAATCGGATCAGGTAGTGGAATTGCACTTAACAATGATTTAGTATATGGATGTAGTGGACATTCAAATAACTCATCAGATTCGGCCAATTCAACTATATCACCTCGATAAATTACTGCAATTCGGTTAGTTGTAAATCTAACAACACTTAAATCGTGAGCAATAAAGATATAAGTTAAATCAAAATCTTTTTGAAATTTACTTAACAAATTCATAATCTGAGCACGAATTGAAACATCAAGTGCTGAAATTGGTTCATCAGCAACAACAAATTTAGGTTTCATAATTAGTGTTCTGGCAATTCCAATTCTCTGACGTTGTCCTCCTGAAAACTCGTGTGGATAACGAGATAGATGTTCAGGAAGCATCCCAACAGTTTTTAATAACTCAGTGATTAGATATCTTTTAATATCACTTTCTTTGATCTGACTATTTTCATCAAGTTGTTGTTGAGTATTATTTTGATTAAATCATTTAATATAAGCTTTTCTAACTTGATCATTTCGATATAGTTCAGGAAAATTATCTAAACCTTCTTGAATAATTTCTTCAACTGCCATTCTTTCGTTTAATGAAGAACTTGGATCTTGAAAGATCATTTGAATATCTTTTTTATTTTCTTTAATTGCTTGTTTAGTTGGTTGTTGGAAAATCTCACCAGCTTGCAAAGCCTTATAAAAGTTGTTTTCTTGAATAATTTCAACAAGTTTTTGAAAATCTTTTACTAGTCAAGTTTCGTTTTTAACTGCATCTAATTGTCTTGAAATAATTAGCTGTTTTTGTTTAGGAGCAGTCAAAGCAACATTAATGATTTGTGCTTTTTTGGCTTTTTCAATTAAAACTGAAATTTGTTTTTGAAGTGCAATAACTTTTTTTAATCTAACTCCTAAATCATCAAAGAATTTAGAAATTGAAGTGTGATAACCTTTTTCAACTTTGGTTCTAATTTCAGTCATTTCTTGTAAAATGATATAAATTTGATTTTCGTGTTGTTTAATTTCAAACATAATATCACTAACAATCTTTTGATATTGTTTGATGCTTGTTGAAAGTTCTTTACTAGTGTCAATATATTCAAAAACTGTAGCTAAAAATTTTGAAAGTTTATCTTGTAACCTAATGATTTTTAACATTCTTTTTAGATTATCGTTAATAGCTTCAAAAACAATTCATAAATTAACATTCTTTTTAATACTTACTAGTTTAGTATCTTTTAAATTAGTTCCTTCAACAATTGTTCTTGAAACATTATCTGGATAATCTTCTAATTGTTTAGTTTTAAAATTATAGAACTTAGATTGGGTGTATTTATAAAAAATTCTTTTAAACTCATTTAAATAATCATTTAAACATAGAGAAGTTGTTAGTTGGTTTTGTTTCATTGCATCTAGATGTCTAAAGATTTTTTGATTAATAGCATAAACATTAGGAGCTTTACCTCTTAGTAGTTTATTTTCAAAAAAGATTGCTCCATCTGTAACAGGTTGAATCCCCATAATTGCTCTACCAATGGTAGTTTTTCCTGATCCAGATTCACCTACCAATCCAAAAGTTTCACCTTTATAAATATCAAAGCTTACACCTTTTACAGCTTTAACTTTATTTTTTCCACTACCAAACTGAATTAACAAGTCACGTACTCTGATGATTTTTTCTTTATCTTTAATCATAATTACTCACCAACCTTTGTTTGTTTAACGGCATCTTTTAACATTTCTAATTGTTTTGGTCGATCAATTTTAGGAGCACGTGGATCTAATAATCAAGTTTTTGCATAGTGAGTATCTGATACTTTAAACATAATTGGTTCGTATTTGTAATCAATAGCTAAAGCAAATTGGTTTCTAGGAGCAAATGCATCTCCGCTAATTTGTTTAAATAATGAAGGTGGTGTTCCAGAAATTGAATATAAATCTTCACCTTTTTTACCTAGTTGTGGCAGTGATAATAACAATGATCAAGTGTATGGGTGTTGAGAGTTGAAAAAGATCTCATTAATTGTTCCATATTCAATAATTTGACCGGCATACATAACTGCAACTCGATCAGCAACATTAGCAACAACACCTAAATCATGAGTAATAAAAATTACAGTAAACTTATATTCTTTTTTAAGTTCTTTAATTAGATCTAACACCTGAGCTTGAATAGTTACATCTAAAGCAGTAGTTGGTTCATCACAAATTAAAATTTTTGGTCTACAAGCTAAGGCAATCGCAATAACAATTCTTTGTCTCATCCCTCCAGAATATTTTCTCGGAAGATCTTTATAACGTTTTTCAGCGTTAGGAATACCTACCTTTTTCATTAAATTAATTGCTTCGGCTTTAGCTGCTGATCTTGATAATTTATTATGAAGTCTTAAAACTTCAGAGATTTGAAATCCTACACTTAGTAAAGGGTTTAAAGAAGTCATTGGATCTTGAAAGATGGTTGCAATAGTTCCACCACGAAGTTGTTCTAAACTCTTTGATGTTTTTTTCTTGATTATAAAATTTGGTAGTTTAATAAAATTTCATAATTCTAGTAGTGATTCAATTTTAGCTTTGTCAAGTTTTTTTGTTTGTTTAGAAATATCAGTTAAGATTTCAAGTATTAAACTTTCAAAATCATTTTTAAACTCAATATTTGCTAATTTATCTAAATACTTATTTGCTAGATTTAGATCATATTCTAAGTCATCTTTGTTTTTAGTAATATAATTGATGATTTGATAATATTGAATCTTTTTAAAGATGGAAACTGATTGAAAGTTAGCGTTTTCTTGTTTTAACTTATTAATTGTTCTTTGTAATTCTTGGATTTTGAAATCTAATTTTTTAGGATTTTTTAATAATTCTATTTGTTTATTTAGCTCTGCAACTTCTTTAATATAGCTATCACGTTTAGCTAATTGTCTATTATTTTTAGTAAACTCATATTTTTTTAATTCTTGGATTTTAGTTTCTAATTCTTGGATTTTGAAATTAATTGTATCAACTGTTATGGTTTGTAAGTTTTTAGTCTGAGCTTGAAGTTCTTTAATTTTCAACTGATTATGTTTTCTAATTTGTTTTCTAGAATTGTTTTCTAAGTTATTTTTATGAAAATCAACTAAGTTAGTCTCTTTAGAAAAATTTGATCAGCTTTGATTAGAATTTTGATTAGGATAATAAGTAATTGAACCATTAGCGATATATCCATTATCTTCTAACATATTAGTTAAAGTTTTAGTAAATACTGATTTACCAGATCCAGATTCACCAACAATTGCAATAGTTTCACCATCATAAATATCAAAACTAATGTTTCTTATCGAAGTCAAAACTTGAGAACGAACTCTGAACTTAACAACTAAGTCTTTAATAGATAAAATAACTTTTTGTTTCATAATCAAGTCGGCCTTTCTAACGATGGTTTTTTGGATCTAATGAGTCTGCAAATACTTTTAATACTAAGAAAAATAATAATGAAATACTTGAAATAAAAATCACTGGAATAATGATTAGATGTGGAAAGACTTGTCATTCAGTTCCACCAATAGCTAGTTCTAGAATTTTACCAAGTGAAGTAGTTTTAATCCCATCAACAAATCCTTGACCTAAATAAGAAAGAGTTGATTCAATTGAAATGGCAGTTGGAATTGAAAATACTGCAACTTGAATTAATATTGGTAGGATTTTAGGTAAAATGTTTTTTCTAATAATTTTGCTTGATTTAGAACCAAGTGTAAGTGAAGCGACGTTGTAATCTGAATCTCTTACAGCTAAGACTGTAGTTCTTACGTTTAGTGCCGGTCCAATTCATGCTTGAACAATTACTCCCAGAATCATTGGTCAAAAACCAGTTCCAAATATCGAAATAATTAGAATAATCATAACTAGTTGTGGAGCAATTAGAATAATAGCTGTTATTTGATAAAATAGAATATCTAACTTTCTAAAATAACCCCAAACAAGACCAATTAAAATTCCAATTGATAATTGTAATATTGTTACAACAAAAGAAAAAGCAAGTGTTGTTCTTAAACCTAGTCAGATTTCAATTCAATAATCTTCACCTTGTTTTCCTAGTCCAAATAAGTGTTGTGCACTTGGAGCTTGTGCTGATGATCCTGGTCTAATTAAAGGAACGGCTTCTTTTCCTCAAGGAACGATAATTGACATAAGAATTATTAATAATAAGATGCTAGTACATATAATAAAAGTTTTACTTGTAAATAAAATCTTTGCAACTGCTTTTCAATAACTATAAGGTTTAGTAGCAATAGATTCTGAAGTTTTTTCTTGTAATCCAACATGAGTAAATAAACTTGGATCAAGATCGTTTAAACTAATACCATTTGCTAATTCAAAAGATTGGTATTGTTCAGGTGTAAAACTATAATAAACATCTTTTGAGTTTTTTGATTGTTTATTTTGCATAACATACCAATCCTTTCTTATTTTTTAGTTAAACTAATTCTTGGATCTAATCAAACATAAATTAAATCTGATAACAGTGAAGCAAATATTGTTGCAAATGAAGATAATACTGTAAATCCTAAGAATACGAAAAAGTCATTTCCACCTGCTGATTTGATAATGTATTGACCCATTCCTGGAATTGATCATTGAGTTTCAGTAAGTATTGATGAACCAAAAACAGTTAAAATAATTTGACTTGGAATTGTTCTAATTGTTCTTATTCCTGAATTTCTAAAGATGTGTAGATAGTATGCTCTTTTTGCACTCATACCTTTAGCTAGAGCAAATTTTACATAATCAGATGTCATTTCTTCTAAAACATATCTTCTAGTATAAGTTGCTACAATCGGTATATTAATAATTACCATGGTAATAATTGGTCAGAATCTTGTAGCAAAACTTCCACTATTATAAAGTCCTGAGTTACCTAGTATTGAAACTGAAAAAATAAAGACAGCCAACACAATTACTAGTGTAGGAAGTGCTATTAGTGCAGCTGAAGCAGTACTTACAATTCCATCAAATGCTCTATTTTTCTTTTTAGCTTGTTGAATACCTATCACAATACCTAAAAAGTTAGCAATTAAAATTGCAATTGACCCAAAAACAAATGAATATGGCATTGCTTTTCTAAACAGTTCTAAAACATCTGAACTTTCTTCAGCAATCGAAGGACTTGATACAACTCCTAGATAAACAAATCTAGTTTGATAGATGATATTTGATTCAATTACCTTGTTTGTTGCTTGATCTAATGCATATTCAGCATTGACTAAAATATATTTAGGAATAAATGGTGTAATATTTTTTAAATAATTTAACACTTGTTCTAAGAAAGGACCATAAACTCCAAATTTTTTCATTCTATCAATCATTAGCTCATCTAATTGAGCTTTTGTTAGTTTTAGTTTTTCGTAGTTTGGAGGAAGATATTTAACATCAGGAGTAATAGCTCTTGTAATTGCATAAAGTATAACAATCGCTACTAATAAAGTAAGTAATCCATAAAAGATTCTTTTAAATGAATATCCATATAAAGGGTGTCTTACAAAAAATTTATAAATATTAGCACTTAGATCACTATATCAGTACTTAAAAGCTGTTAGTTTACTGATCTTTTGATGTTTATCTAATTCTGAAGATAAATCAAATTGTTCTGATAAAAGTTCGGTTTGAAGATCGATTTTTTGATCATAAACAGTTTTTTGTAATTCTTTCATAATACGCTCCTTTCATTAATCAATTTAACAAGTATTTTTCTCTGTTAAAACTTATTTATTCTTTAGAGAATAACATTTAAAAAGAAAAAAGTAAAAAAAATAACACTAAAATAAATTTTTTTATTAGACCAAATTGGTGTTGTTATTAATTTCAACTAATAAATTATCATTATTAAACTAGTAATTATTAAACTAATTTTATTGCAACATATTTTAAGTTACTAATATTATTTTCTAACAAACCACTCTTAAGTTCAATTAACAAATATTAGTGTTTGTTGTAAAATATTAATTAACTTTTTTATAACAATTAATATTAAAACAAAGGATTAAAGATGAAAAATAAAGTCTCAAAAGAAATTAAACAGAATAGAATTGATGATAGAAAAGCTCATAACAAAGAAGTTGAACAAAAGATTCAAGCTGTTTATGATAATTATTCTTATCACTCAAAAGTCTTAGAATACAATCAGCTAAAAAAGTTAAGATGACAAGACTGATTAATTATTTTAGCTATTTTTGTGGCTGGGTGTTTATTGTCAGTGTTATTTGGATATTTAACTTTAAATATTAGTAGTATTTCTAGTTTTAGAAACTGAAAAGGTGTTGGATGGTTTGCGATTTTTTATGCAAGTATTTTAGTTTTAATTGCTATTATTATTGGTTATTTAAGAAATAAACATGCTATGGAGTTTTTTAATGATCGAAGAAGACGTTATCAAAAAACACTACAAAATTATGAAGCTAAATTAGTTAGAATTAAAAAGATCTTTTGATCTAGTTCTTTTTTGATGTTTCTTTTTGCAATTGTTATTTATTTAGTGTTTAATATCTAGTTTTTATCGCACTAGCTTGATTATATTTTTATTACTCTGTTAGGTATAATTATTATTAATAAGTAATCATTTTTGCACTTTTTTAGAGGGAAAAATAATATGAAAAAATTAACAGCTGATCAAATTCGACAAATGTGATTAGATTTTTTTAAATCAAAACAACACTATTTTTTAGAACCAGTTTCATTAATTCCAGTTGATGATCCATCTTTATTGTGAATTAATTCAGGAGTTGCTACTTTAAAACCTTATTTTGATGGTAGAAAAACTCCACCTTCACCAAGACTAACTAACTCTCAAAAATCAATTAGAACAAATGACATTGAAAATGTTGGAGTTACTGCACGTCATCACACAATGTTTGAAATGTTAGGAAATTTTTCAATTGGTGATTATTTTAAACAAAAAGCTATTCATTTAGCTTGAGAATTATTAACTTCACCACAATGATTTGCAATTGATAAAAACAAGTTATACATAACTGTTTTTAATGAAGATTTAGAAGCTTATAAAATTTGAACCGAAGAAATTAACATACCAAAAGATCATATTTTTAAACTATCAAGAGATACTAACTTTTGAGATGTTGGTCAAGGACCATGTGGTCCAAACACTGAAATCTTTTATGATCGTGGGCAAAAATGAGATCCGAATAACATTGGACCAAAACTAATTAGTGATGATATTGAAAATGATAGATACATTGAAGTTTGAAATATCGTATTTTCACAATTTAATAACAACGGAAATAATAACTACACTGAATTACCAAGAAAAAATATTGATACTGGTGCCGGACTAGAAAGACTTGCTTCAATTTTTCAAGATACCCCAACTAATTTTGAAACTGATATTTTCTGACCAACAATTAAAAAAGTTGAAACAATTTGTGATCCTAAATTTAAATACTCATTTGATAATTATTTCAATCCTAAGGCTAAACAAACAAGAATTAATACAGCCTTTAAAGTAATTGCAGATCATATTAGAGCTTGTACATTTGCAATTAGTGATGGTGTTTTTCCTGGAAATAAAGATCGTGGATATATTATCAGACGTTTAATTAGAAGATCGTCTATTTTTGGAAGAGAACTAGGAATTAGTAAAGCATTTTTATACACTTTAGTTTCACAAGTAGTTAGTGCTATGAAAGAATTTTACCCATACTTAGAACAAAAACAAGCCCTAGTTGAACAAACAATTAAAGCTGAAGAAGAAAAGTTCTTAAAAACACTATCAAAAGGTTATGAATTATTAGAACAAATTATTAAAGATGAACAACAAGTTTCAGCTAAACACGCTTTATTATTATTTGAATCTTACGGCTTTCCAATTGAACAAACTTTAGAAATATCTCAACAACACAATGTGCAAGTTGATGTTGAAGGTTTTGAACAATTACTAGAACAAGCCCGAGATACTGCTCGAAAGGCCAGAAAAGACTTAAAAGCTTGAGATAAACAAAATGAATTATTTACTAAATTAGATGTTGAATCAGAATTTACAGGTTGAAATGAAACATCAAGAAGTGATGCAAAAATTGTTTATATGTTTACAAATAATAAACAAATTGATTCAATAACTGATTCGGAAGCTTATGTGATTTTAGATAAAACTCCTTTTTATGCTGAAAAAGGTGGACAAGCGGCTGATACTGGTGTTATTTCTAATAACAATGCTAATGCAATTGTAGTTGATGTTCAACAAGGTCCAAAACACCAACACATCCACAGAATAGAAGTTTCAGGAACCTTAAAAGTTGGTGATGTTGTTAGTGCTGGAGTTGATCAAGATAAACGCTTCTATACAATGAAAAATCATTCAGGAACTCATATGATTCATGCTGCTTTAAGAGAAGTTTTAGGAAACAGTGTAATGCAATCAGGATCATATAATGATGAACATGGTTTACGTATAGATTTTACTTTCAACCGCTTAGCAACAAGCCAAGAACTAGAACAAGCTGAAAAATTAGTTTTAGAAAAAATTAATCAACATATTGACAGAGAAACTTACTTTTGTAGTTTACAAGATTCAATTAATAAGTATCATGCTCTAGCATTTTTTACTGAAAAATATGACGATATTGTAAGAGTTGTTAAATTTGGTGATTTTTCTTCAGAACTATGTGGTGGGACTCACGTTGATAATACTTCTGAGATTGAAGATTTCATTATTACAGGTCTAGAATCAAAAGGTAGTGGTTTATACAGAATTAAAGCACTAACTTCAAACAAAGCTGTCAGTGAATATTTAAATGAGCAATTTAAATTAGTTAAAGATGATGCTGAAAACATTATTGAAAAATATAACCAAAATAAAACTATCTTAGAAAATAAAATGATTGAAGAAGTGTTTTCAGAAATCAAAAGTTTAACTATTACAAAACAAAACTTAGTTGTAATCAAAGAATTGCTTGCTAAATTAAAAGAACTATTCAAAGATTATGATAAAAAAGTATCTGATTTATTAACTGCATCTAAGCTATCTCAATTTAATAATCTAAAACCAGAATTAAACCAAAATGGTGTTAATGAAATTAAATTATTTACAAAAGATTTAACTATCAAAGATTTAAAACAATTAGCTGATGACTTGAGAAATAAATACAATGATCTAATTGTAATATTAGCTAGTCAAACAAGTGATACAAACTTTATAGTTGTTGGCGTAAGTGAAAGCTTACAATCAAAATATAAAGCGATTGACATTTTTAACAACCTCGAAGGATTAGAAACAAAAGGTGGAGGAAATGCCAACCTTGCTCAAGGAAAATATATTAAAAAATAATTTTAATTCAGACCTCAAAAGCTTAAAAATTAGCAAAATGAGGTTTTTTTATTAATTTTTAACAATCTCATAAACAAAAAAGGTAGAATTCCACTCAAAATGTTTGTGGATAAAGTATGATTAAGCGCGATTTTTATTTACAAAAACTAATAAATAAAAAAGATAATAACCGAGTGAAAGTTATAACCGGAATAAGACGATGTGATAAATTAGAGCTTCTTTTTACTCTATATAAAAAATATTTGTTATCTTGAGAAATAAAAGAAGATCAAACTATAGTACTGCAACTTGATGGAGATGACAGTATAAAATATAGAAATCTCCTTTTATTAGGCGAACATATTAGATCTAAAGTAACTAATAATAAGAAAAAAAATTATGTTTTATCGATGAAATTCAATTTTGCTATGCTGTTAAAAATTTTTATAATTGATGAGCAAGAACCAAGTATCACATTTGTTGATACTTTATTGGGTCTTATGAAGATGAAAAATTTAGATATTTATGTTACTACAAGCAATTCTAAAATGCTATCATCTGAAATTCTAACTCAATTTAGCGATAGAGATGACAAGATTGATGTTTATCCTTTTTCATATGATGAGATATATTATTTGTTTGATAGTCAAGAACGAGCCTTAAATCACTATATAAATTATGGTGGTGTGCCTGAAGTTTATAACTTAAAACTGATATTAAAAAACTGAACATCTTAAAAATCTAATACAAACAACTTATATTAGAGATGTGATTCTTAGATTCAATATTAATAACCAAAAGATCTATTAGACACTTTATTAGATTTTGTGGCTTTATCAATTGGTTTGTTGACAAGTCCAACAAAATTAGCTAGAAGATTTGAATCAGAAGCAAAAATTAAAACAACGCACACTACAGTTAAAAAATACTTAGATTATTTTGAAGAAAGCTTTGTTCTATCTCATGTTAAAAGATTTGACATCAAGGATAGACAATATTTTAAAACTCTTTTTAAATATTATTTTACTGATCTTGGTTTAAGAAATGCACGTTTAAATTTTGGACAAATTGAAGATAATCACATAGTTGAAAATATAATTTACAATGAACTAATAAGACCTGGTTATTCAGTTGATATCGGAATGGTAGAACATAATTTTAAAAAAGATGATACAAGAGTTAAAAAACAACTAGAAATTGATTTTGTAATCAATTTATCTAGTCAAAAATACTACATTCAATATGCAGATAATATAAATACTAAAGAGAAAAAGAACAAGAAATAAATTCTCTTTTAAAAGTTAACGATCATTTTATTAAAAAGATTGTTATAGTAAAAGATGATATTATTGCTAAACATGATGAAAGCAGAATATTATTCATGGGACTTAAACAGTTTTTATTAGATCATAATAGTTTAGACTTATAAAAAGTAAAAATTAATTTAAATAAGCAATTATTGGAACTCCAAACCTAAAATAGTGTTTGTAAGGTTAGGTTTTTTTATTTGTATTTTAATAAATAACTAGAGGGTTAGTCTTTTTAGACAAACTAAAAAAGTTGCTCTTAAACTTAAGAACAACTTATATTATAAGTATTAAATTTTTATTTATAAATATTAATTTTTACAGGTTCAGAAGCAAGGTTCAAACCATTTGCTTTAGTTCTGATTTCATATGTCGCTGGTTTTAGATTTTCTAGCTTGTTTGTAGTTATAGAAATTCAATCACCTTGATTTTTAACACGATATTGCATTGAGCTATCAACTCCAATTATTGAATTTGAACCATCTTTTCTAACAATTCTATCAATGTCGCGTTCTTTATTTAAATCAAACACTTTTATATCAGATTCAAAAGTGTTAGTATCACTTTTTTGTCTTACATAAACTTTTCCTATAACAACATCATTAGCAACAAAGCCTTCACCACTAACATCTTTTCATTCACCAAAGTTATTTCTATATTCTAGATTTGTCTTTACATTGGTAAATTTAACAGATTTATCACTTATAGCTTCTAGTTTAACATCTGAAGTTTGTCCTCTTTTAACTTCAAATTTAATCTCATTGTTATTTAAATTAAATTTATAGCCCTTAACTTTGATAGATTCTAATTTAACATTAACATTGCCAAAACTATCAAAATGATCTAAATGTAAAATGTAAGAATTTTTGTTTTGTTCAACCTTTTTGATCATAGCATTTTTAACTACAAAGTGCTTTGGAGTTAGTTTTTCTAAATTATAATCAGAACCAAAACTTACTTTAATTGCATAATTTGCTGATGCATCAAATTTTTCTATATTTGCATCAACAGTCTTAACATCTATTTTTTCTCCTGCTTTTTTAAATTTATATGTAACTTTTCTAAATGAAGTATAAGAATAAAGATACTTATTGACATCTGCACCATCATCTGATATTTCTAGACCTTTTTCTTCTAAAACTTCATTAATTTTTTTATAAAGATCTTTTCTTGATAAAATCTCTAATTTAGAAGGAATTTTTTCTAATTCACCAATTTTTATATCAGCTAGTGCTCTAATATCATCTTCATCTTTTACAAAATTTTCTAATTTTAAATTTCTAAAGCGTTGTCCTTTATTTTCAACTTCGCTTTTTAATTTATCGTCAGGGTGAAAGTCATCATCGTGAGTTAGAAAATATTCGAACTTTGTCTCACCATGGTTATGATCTACTCTATCGCTTGTAGCATCAACATGGTATCATTCACCATCTATTTCAACTAAGTTTCATGCGTGTTTCATACCAGAAATTTCTCTAGCACTTTTTCCAGTTATAATCTTGCAAGGAACACCCATCTCATCCATAAACATCTTAAATGCTTTTGCATAACCTGTACATACTGTTTCTCTATCGATCAATGCTGAATATGCTGACTGTTTATAATATACGTTACTTAGGTTGGGATATTTAACCTCTTTTGTTATTCACTTATAAGCTTCAGTAATTCCTTTTAAGGTTGGCATATCTTTTCAACCTTTTTCTTTTACTATCTCTATTGCCTTATTTTTTGCAATTCATTCTTTGCCTTCGTGCTCAGATTCAATAGTAACTAAAGCTAAATATAATGCTCCTTTATGTTCTGCTCAAACTTCAATTGTTTGTGGATTTTGCGGATCAAACTTTTCAGAATATACAGTTCCGTCTGTAGATAGATTAAGAGTAGAATTTCCTTTTTGACCAGCTTTTATAAATTCATCTTGAGGATATCTAATTCTTTGATATCAATTAACATCACTACTAATAACTTGACTATTTTTTGAATTTAATAATTTAAGTTGTACTTTTTGTTCTTTTGAATATAGTGATATTCTAGATTTTTCTAATTTGAAATCGGGATGAGAATAATAATTTGAAGGTAAATCATTTTTAAAGATAATATTTCTAACATCTTGTTCTAACAAGTGTTTTTCTTTAAAAGGTTCAGCTATTTGTTTAGTATAGAATTCTTTTAATTCAGCTTCAGTCATTTGCTTAGTTTCAACTTCATGTTCAACAACATTACTTGCATTATCATAAAAATTTGTGTGTGATGAACTATTAGAAGAATTTGTTCAATCAATTCTTGGATTAGAATGTTGATCATCTGAGTTAATATTTACTGTTTCATTTTCAGAATAAGAATCATTGCTTTTTGAAGTATTGTTTCTTTCTAATCTAATAGTTGAACAACTGCTAGTAATAAGACTAATTGATAACAAACCCAAAGCAAAAGAAGTTGATAACAAATGTCATTTCGGTTTCTTCATGTTATATCTTTTCCTATCTCCAACTTTATTTATCGTCTACTATAATATATCAATTTATTTTCTATTTCAACAATATGTCATTGTTTCTAAAGTCCGTATTGGAAGCGTAAGCTTCAAGTGTGATTTTTTTATGTCCGATAATCTCAGCTTTTGATATCACTTTTAAAAAACTTGGAAAATTGAAAATATTATTACAGAGTGCTGCAGTTGGTTAAGAGACTTAGCTCCTATGCACATGCACCCTTTAAAGAGAAGATAAGCCTCTACTTCACTACTTTCATTTTGCTTGTTTTCAAGCAGTTATTTACTCTTATTAATAGTGTTAACAATTATCTTTTAATTCAATGTTGGTTTATTTTTATTTTCTATAAACTAGTTTATTTAGACTATTATACTTTATTTAGTTTTTATAATATTGACTAAATTTATATTAAATTTCTCTCATTTTATCGAAAAAATTGACTTAAATATTAATTTTATTATTTTATGTAAAGTGATGACAATTATAAATCTTGTTTGCATTCACAACAAAGAATAATAATTAAATTTTTATATATTTCAGGTATTGTTTAATGATGTTTGATAAATGCTTTAAATGATAAATAAATTATTTAAAAAAAACTATTCTAATTAAGTTAGATCTTTTTAAACAAATAAAAAAATTTTAATTACAAAATATCCAGTATTTTGTAATTAAAATAACTAGTATTTATAGTAATTATTGTTTATTTTAGATGTTATAGCATATTAGACATAGTTAATTATTTATTTTTTTATTATGTTGTTTCTTTGACTTGATTTTTTTTAATCTATGTTATTTAAGCCTTAATTCAAGTATCTAAGAATTAATGCTTAACACCTGTTTTGGACAAATATACAATACCAATAGCATGTTTGTTAGCTATTTTTACTAAATGATTAGTTTTAATTGCTATGACTTTTTGTAAATAGTTAGGTCAAATCCTAATAAGTTTTAAAAATAGTTTTATAGGTATTTAAAGTAGATAATACGTTTAACTGCTGTAATTAAAATTTTAAAATTTTAGTAATATTAGTGAGCAAAAAGATATAAGCAATAATTAAAGAGTAACTATCATCAAGATAAATTGTTCAACACATTTAATAGTTTTATCTATTGTTAACCTTGAAAAATAAAAACTTAAACAATATATCGATATTCTTACTAACTCAGATATTTAAAGTTTATTAAATATAGATCTCTCTTTTTTAAATACTTAATCATTTTAACTATTTTTATAATTTGACTAAATTTATATTAAATTTCTCTCATTTTATCGAAAAACTTAGATTAAATGGTATTTTTTATTTTTATAGTTAATTTAGATTTATCACAAATATAAGTTTTTGTTTTATCAATAAAAAATGTTATAGTAGATGCTTTTTCTTTATATGAGTTAAAAATAGTTTTTACTAATAAATGACTTTTATTTCAATAAAAAATGTTGAAACTAAAATGTTTTTTAATCATGATTAACTTTTAAATACTATGACTTGCTATTAGTTTTAATGACAAGTTTTTAAAACGTTTTAATAGTGAAAAATATCTGATACATTTTTACAATTAGGAAAAACAGTAATAATATATAAAACTATAAAAAAATAAGAATAAGGTCCGTTTTAGCTAACATTATTTCTTATAGTGTCTAACTTAATTTATTCTACATACAGATTTTTTAAGACTATTTTATTTTTAAATTTTTAGATAAAATAAAGTTATTAAAATAATAAAGTAATTAGAACAAAAAGAGGTTTAAAAATGACAAATTTAGATCAATTAAGTGAAACATATCCTGAACTACTTAGTAAAGTATTTAGAGAAGTGTTGCTAAAAAATTATTTTACAATTGCTACTTGTGAACCATTTAGTAAAGGTGTTCTTTCTAAAATATTTGAAAAGCTAGACCTGGACAAAAAATATTTTAAGGGTGAATATAAGGGATATTCAAATAACATAACTTCAGAATTTGTTAAAAAAGAAAAAGACATTATTAAAAAATATGAAAGAATAAGAATAAAGCAGACAATAAAATTAGCTATGATGGCTAGAAAGAAAATGTCATCATCTATGTTTTTTCCAACCACGATTGGTATAGCAATTACTAGCTACAGACAAAATGATTATGATAAATTTAGTAATGATTGCAGCTATAAAGAATCAACTCAATGAGATAAATATTATATTGTTATTTCTACACCATATAAAAACATAGTAATAAAATCAGAACCTTTTCCTGTAGGTGTAAGAAGTAAGGTAATTTGAAGTTGCGTTTCCCAATTAACTTTCAAATTATATGATATTTATAGAGATTGATTTGAATAATAAAATAATTAGCAAAACTATTGCTTATGCTACTATGTTAAATCTATTTCAACATTAATTGTCGTGCTAACCTCTTATTTTAAACCTTAAATTAATTAGCAAAATATTTTGGATAAATGGTATAGGTTCTCTTTTTTAATAAGATGAACCTTTTTATTTGCAATAAAAAAGTGCTTATTTTAGTAAAATTTTATAAAATTTCACTTTTGATAATTTTGCACTTACACTTAAATTTATAATTTAGTAACTCTTAAAAAGTTAAAAACTTTTATGTTTAATTAATATTAACTTTATGAATATTAGAAGCTAAGAAATTATCATGAGCTTTTGCTCTAAATTCATATGTTCCTCTCTTTAAACCTTTAAGTTTAGTTCCAATAATTTCTTGTCATTTACCATCTTGATTTGCTAGAAGATATTGCATTGAGTTATCTACACCAACTATTGTATTAGAATCATAAGTTTTAGCTGTATAATAAACATCTGAAGCTTCTAAGATTTTGATGTTTTGTACATCTGAAGTAAATTTATCAACAGAATCTTTTCATCTGAATTGCAACTTACCAATTACAATATTATCTGCTAAAAGTTTAAATAAAACAGTTGATAATATTATAAAAAAACAATAATAAAGCTCTGATATTAAAATGTATTATTGTTGGATTTGGAAATTTAGCATATAAAAGAGATGATGATATTTTAGTTATTCCCATTAACGCACTAAAAGATTAATTAACTTTGCTTGCCTTTTAAAATATATACTTTATCTTTAAAAGAACCAATTGCTGTTAATTTATTGTCTTAAATTAATTAATTTAATATTACTCTACTTCTTGTTGGTGAAACATTCAATAACTTATCAATATTAACCCTTTTAACTTTAGAGTGTTTTTGGGCAAATTTAAAAATTGAGTGAACCTTTTTATTTATAAAACTTGGATAATTTCTCTATTTTTAAACATGCGAAATTTAAATGCACCACATTCATTTTTCTTTATTACTTTGTTTTTTATTAAATGAGAGATTTTATTTGACTTTTACCAACACATGTTGGTATTTTTTATCTTTTATGTTGCTGTTTTAAGTTATTAATAAATTAAAAAAGCTTGGAAAGTTTCCAAGCTAGCTTATTTTCTATAAAAATGGTGGAGATGGCGAGAATCGAACTCGCGTCCAAAATAAACCTACACATACTTTCTACAGTTTAGTTAATTTTCTAATTTGATTCTTAACTAAAATTAACTAAAGGCTAAGAATCATTTGCAATTAAGTTTTAGATATATTTATTGCAATCATAAATCCTATTAGACTTGGGTAATACGGTTATAGATAAAGCCCAAAATACCTATAATTCGTGAAACACTATAACTATTAACTAGTTATTAAGCAAACATTAAGTTTGCTCCAGCTGATGCATTGTTGATCATAAATGCTGGCATTTCAAATTCTTCAGTTTTTTTGTTTGCGTTTTTTTAAAACCTAGAAGTATTTATAGTCTACCACACTACTGCTTATATATGCTGATTTTATCCTGTCGAAGCCATGACATCCCCAATTTAAATATTAATAAAAACCAAAAATATTGCTGTTATTAAAACTTTTTTAAATAAGTTAAAATAATTGTAAATACTTTTTAGTTTACAGTCTTATTATATAAAAAAACTGCGATTGTTACTAATGTTAAATTAAGCAAGGAGTCAAAAAATGATAAATGCTAACTATTTAGAAGAGCAAATTTTAAAGCTGTATAAGTCCAAAAAAATTCAAGAGATACTGGCAATTATTGATGATACTCAGCCAGCTGATTTTGCTGAAGTGTTAAACCACATAGATCAAGTAATTGCTTTTGTAATTTATAAAAAAATTAAAAAACAACAAGCAGCTGAAATTTTTACTTACCTATCAGATGATTTAAGAGAATATATTCTAGCAAATATAAGTGTTACTAAGTTAAAAGAGTTGGTCAATGAACTTTATTCAGATGATATTATCAATGCTATTGAAGATATGCCAACTGAAATTGTAAAAAAAGTTTTTGATGCCGCTTCAAAAGACCAAAGAAAAGAATTGGCTAACATTTTAAAATATGATGATTACACCGCTGGAAGTATTATGAGTGTTAATTTTTTATCAATTAGAGAAACTAAAACAGTTTCAAAAGCAATTTCACTAATTCAAAAAAATCACGATGAATATGATGAAATTGATGATCTTTTTGTTGTAAACAAACTAGGTCAACTAATAGGAACTATTGAAGTTAAAGACTTAATTTTAAATGAAAATACCACTAGAATTGGTGAATTTATGAATAAGAAATTTATTTCTATTAATTCAAACCAATCACAAGAAGAAGCATCAAATATGTTTAAAAAATATGATATTAATACTTTACCTGTTGTTGATGATAATAACATTTTAGTAGGAATTATTACTGTTGATGATGTTATCGATGTTTTAATCGAAGAAACTAATCAAGATATTCAAAAATACATAGGAATCAAAACTTCAGAAACTAATTATTTTGAGACTTCCATTTGAAAGATGTTTAAATCAAGAAGTTTATCATTAATTCTAGTATTGTTATTAGGTTTTATTACTAATATTTTGGTGGTTTATTTATTTAAAGCTTATAATCTTAATTTTGAGAAAAATTCATCTCAACAATTTATGTTAATGTTGTTTCCTTTAACATTGATTATTTCTGGAGTAATTGCTTGTTCAGCTAATCAAACTTTATTAATGGCCGGAAGAGCAATTAGTCTAGAACAATTACACAAAAAAGACTATAAAACCATCTTTACAAAAGAGATCGTAGTTTCATTAATGTTATCTATTAGTTTAATTATTTTTAATTTTATTAGAATGATGCTTGTTTATTTAATTGAATATAAAACTGATTTTAATAATAAATACATTTGATTAAGCATTTTAGTAGCAAGTATTGGGATCGTAGTTTCAATCTTAGTATCTAACTTAATAGCGTTAATACTACCTTTAATTGCTCGTAAAATTGGACGCGACTCTTCAGCGATCTCACTTCCTTTGATTACTTTAATTGTTGATATCATTGCAGTTATTGTTTTTTTAGGTATTGGAATATGATTTATTTAGCAAAAAAGAAAAATTATGCGATTAAGAAATAAACCGTGAACTAAAGACTTTTTAGAAAAACATAAGCAATATTTAATTCATTTTGACAAGCAAAACCAAATTGATCTAGTAAAAGTGTTTAATAATCAAAACCCAGTTCACTTAGAAATTGGTTGTGGCAAAGGTCAATTTATAACAACTCTAAGTTTGAAAAATTCAAACATCAATTATATAGCAATAGAAAAAGAAACAACCATTGTTGGAGTGGCTTTAAAAAAGAGTTTAGAACAATATCAAAATAAACAAATGAACAACTTAAAATACTTTAATGATTTTGCTGATGATTTAACTAAAATGTTTGCTAAAGATTCTATTTCTAAAATATATCTAAACTTTTCAGATCCTTGACCTAAAAAAAGACATGCAAAAAAACGTTTAACATTTATTAGCTTTTTAAATAATTATTCTAAAATATTAAAAAAGGGCGGTCTTTTAGAATTTAAAAGTGATAATGATCAATTATATCAATTTAGTTTAGAGCAACTAAGTTTAACTGATAAATGAGAAATTGTTTCTAAGACAAATGATTTGTATAAAGATAAGAAATTATTAGAAGATAATGTTGCTAGTGAATATGAAAATAAATTTCATAAACAAAATAAAAACATTAATAAATTAATCATTAAAAATTTAAAATAAATAATTTTAATATAGTAAAACACCAAGGTTAAGATAGTTTAATCTTGGTTTTTCTCTACTTTAATTCAGATTGACAATATTAAAAACTATCTAAAAATAGATAGAATTAAATTAGATATTTTTGAGGTAGTTATGAATGTTATTGAAAAAATTAAGCAAAATAAAACTCGTTTGTCACCACAAGAAATGAAAGTATGTGACTTTATACTTGACAATATTTCAGACTATAAAGATTTTTCTGTAAAATCTCTAGCTAAAAGATTGGATGTAAATCCTTCAGTTATTACCAAAACATTAATCAAGCTTGAGATTGGAGGTTTTAAGCAATTGATTTATAGTTTAGAAAGTAACACCACCTATTTTAAAAATCTTGTTTCAAAACCTAATAATTATTTAATTGATGATTTTCAAAAGCGACTAATTTTAAGTTTTAAACATCTACAAAATAATCTTGATCTAAATAAAATTAAACAAGCTGTTAATAAGCTTTTAAAAAGTAAAAGAATTATTATTTTTGCAACAGGTAAAACCAAAATCCTTGCTAATTTTTTATTTTTTTCACTAATAGAATTGAATTTGAATGTGCAACTTTATTCAGATTTATATGATTCAAATGCCTATCAAGCAGATAATGCTACAATTATTGTTTTGTCATTATCTGGAAATAATAGTAAAATTAATCGTTATCTTAATTTAATACATAACCAAAAAATCAATACTTTAATAGCTATTAGCTCAACTCAAACTTTCAAAACAAACATCAATTTTGATTTTCACTTTTATGGTAATAATAATGATTTTTTTATCAATGATAATAAAACAAATCCTATGATAGAAAAATATAAAGTCCAATATATTTTGGATCTCTTTATTTTAACTATTATCAACCAGATCGATGCAGATAATATAAAATTTCAAGAAAAAGTTAGAACAGCTAATTCAGTTTAGCTGTTTTTTTATAAAACTTATCAAAAATATAAAAATTCTCTAATTAGCTTTTAAATTATGCTGATTTCTAAAAAAATAAAATTAAGATAAGGAGGTAAAACTAACATGAATAAACAACCGACAAAATCTAAGTTTAGCAAGCAAAAACTAAAATCACGTTTGTCAAGTTTTAGGGCAAGTCTTGAGTCTTTTGGTCGTGCTATTTTAGTTCCAGTTACTGTTATTCCGCTACTGGCATTGATTGGTGCTATTGGATATACTGGTCAAGCTATTTTAGCTCAATTATATCCTCAAGGAAGTGGTACCAAACCTCCAGAAGCCGCAACTTTAATTGTTAATGCTATCAAAGATTTGGGAATGATTGCCATTACTAACATTGACTTTTTAGTAGCAGTTGGACTAGCTGCAGGACTAGCAAAATCAGAAAAAGTCTCAGCAGCACTTTCTGGGCTAATGGCTTATGCAGCTATTCATCTAGGAACATCACTTATGCTTAAAATTATTTATACTCCAGAACAATTAAAAGAAATAACAAAAGCATTTGGTCTAAGTATAAGATTTGGAGTGTTGTCATTTCAATATAGTGCCTTTGGTGGAATGATTGCTGGATTAATAGGATATCTGGTGCACAAATACACTTATAAATTAAAATTTCCTGAAGTACTTTCATTTTTTGGAGGACCTAAATTCTCACCAGTTGCAGCAACTTTAGTAGGATGAGTATTTGGTTTAGGTTTAGGATTTGTATGAATTTATATAAGTAAAGGGTTATATGCTTCAGGTAAAGGATTACAAAATCTAGGTGCTTTTTCACCATTCTTATATGCATCAGCAGAACGTGCTTTACTTCCATTTGGAATTCATCACGTATTAAATTTCTTTGTTTACTACACTCCTGTTGGTGCTAGTTGAAAAGCTCCTGATGGAACAACAATCGAAGGAGTAATTTCTGTCTCTCTTGCTAAATTGGCACATAACACTCCTATTTTGGCAAAAGAAACTTGAGTTATTAATGGAACTTATGTAACTAAAATTTTTAGTTTAACTGGCGCAACTCTAGCTATGTTCTTTTTAATACCTAAGAAAAATAGAAAAGTTTTTGGATCTTCAATTATTTCTGCTGGTGCAGTATCAGCACTATCAGGAGTAACTGAACCAATTGAATTTACATTCTTATTCGTAGCTCCAATTTTATATGTTGTACACGTATTTTTATCTGGATTTCAAAATATGATTATGTATCTATTAAATTTTGGAGCAGTTACAACTAGAGGTAGTGGAATTATTACTTGATTAATAGTAAATCCTGCTAACTGAAGACTAATTCAAAATGTTTGAGGAACTTGGGTTGTTGGTCCAATAATGTCTGGAATTTATTTTGTGATATTCTACTTTATGATTAAAAAGTTTAACTTCAAAACTCCAGGACGTGATGAAACAGGTCTAACTCACTTAATCACTAAAAAAGAATATAAAAAAGCCCAAGAAGACAAATCTGAAGAAAAAGAACTACAACATGAATTAGAAGAATTAACAGCAAAAGAAGCAAAAACTGCTAAAAAAGAAGAATTTGATGATGAATTTATTAATAACATTATTCAAGGTTGTGGTGGAGCTGAAAACATTAAAATTATGGCCAACTGTGTGACTAGACTAAGAGTTACAATGCATGATAAGTCTAAATTTAATAAAGAAATTGTTGATAAAACAAATCCTTATGGATACAAAGAAATTGGAGATCAGGTTCAAATTATTTACGGACCTAAAGTAACAAACATCGCAACATTGGTTCGTGAAAAGTTAGGAGTTGAGTCATAGTGCCTTGTGAGAAAATTATTGATAACATTTATCTAGGTGATCAATTTTCTAAAAAACTAGTTAACCCTAAAAAAGAATTAAAAATAAGTAATATTTTTTACAATATTTTAGCTAATAGTGATCAACCAATACTTTATAAAACAAAAAATTTTATTCTAACTGAAAATAAGTTAGCAATTAATTTATTAGATTCTCATGATTATAGAGATTTTAGTGATGATTTATTTGCTCCAGCAATTAAGTTCTTATTAGAAAATCCGCTTAATGAAAAATTATATACTCACTGTCAATTAGGAATTAGTAGAAGTGCATCAACAATTTTTATCTTTTTAGTTATTAAAAATGTTATTGATAATAACTTAGATTTCCAACAAGCTTTAAAAAAATATGTAACTGAAATTTATCCTTTTATGAAAGTTAATTTAGGAGTTTATACATATTTAAAAAATAATTATCCTTTTAATAATTTAAAACAACTAGCTAAAAAAGATTGAAAGGATCTTAAGTAATGATTTATATAGATTTTGATTGGAACACAATTAACATTTGAAATGATGATAAATTAATTAAAAGTGAAAAAGCTTTAGTATTAAGAGATTTAATCACTCAAAAGATTATTGCTATTGGTGATGCAACTGATCAAGAGATGAAAAAACCAGGTAATTTTTTATCAATTAATTGCACCGAAAACCGACACATTGGATCGCTTGAAAATTTAAAAATTAGAATCCAAACACTAATAAAAGATAATCATATTAAAAACTACAAACTAGTTAATAGATACAATACAAATATTGATTCAATTCCAAGTATTGACGAAATTACTTTTTTAAAAGTTTTAGCTAAAAATTATGATTATTATGTTGAATTTAGAAATGATGAAATAGTAATTTTTAATAATTTAATTAATAATATTGAATTTATTAACAAAGGCCGAGCATATTTACAACATAAAATCCAAAGTCTATTTTATTTAAATTTTGAAGCAACTCTAAATACTAAAAAAACTTGAGAATTAATTGAAAAAATCAATCAAAAAGAAATAATCGATAAGGTAAGTTGTCGCTCTTATACAACCGGTATTGATGTTGATATAAAAATAAAAGATCAAGATTTTCTAACTGATCCTTTTAAACAAATTCATGAGCAAATAATTAGTAAATTAAATAAAAATAGATCAGTTAAATATGATCATAGTTATCAAAAATACTTTAATTGTGTCTTATAAAAATTAGTCATAATTCAAAATATTTTAATATAATTTTTGTGGTGAGAGTATGGATAAAGTAGTTGTTTTTATAATTACAAGTAGTGTTGTTGGTTTAATTCTATTAATAATAGGTATCATACTACAAATAGTTATTAAAAAGAAAAATGAAAAAGACCTTAACTTAAGCAAAACAACTAAAAGAATCACATTTTTAAGTTTATTGTCAACTTCTTTAATAGTAGCAGGTATTTTAGTCTTAATAATTGGTGGACTTAATACATTTTTAAGTAGATAATAAACAATTATTTGATAACATTAAAGCCTTATGGCTTTTTGTTTACTTTTATTTTAGTGTTAGTTAGACTGACTATAAGAATAAATTTAATTATAATTACTAAGCTAAAATAATTATGGAGAAAGTTATGAAGAAAAATAACAAAATTTGTTCAGTAAATAAATCTAATTTTTTAAAGATATTTTTATATTTAATTTTTATTTATCCTTTTACTTTTAAAAAACAGCAAAAATATATTGATCAATTTATTAACTTTTGTTTTGACTATAAGAGATTTGATGATTTTATTAATACTTATGAGCAGCATCTTGATGATCTAAAAAATAAAAATATTAATAAGGCTCTAATTAAAAAAGAGCAAATCAAAGAATTCGAATTAACTAATCAACATGGTGAAATCAGTTGTCTAAAAATTACAAATAATCATTCTAAAAAATGAGTTATTGGGTTACACGGTTGAACTGAAAATAAATATTTAGCTTTAAGATTGGTTCAACAATTTCTAAAAGATGATTATAATATTCTGACTTTTGATCAATTTGCACATGGTAAAAGTTATGGAGAATTTACTGATACTGGTCAAAGTACTATAGAAATGATAGACACAGTTATTAAATACTTAAAAGAAATAGAACAAGCTCAGGAAATTGGAATGATTGGAAATAGTATGGGTGCTAGTACTTCAGTTTTATTTGCTCAAACTTCAAATTATAAAAATCAAATTAACTGGATTGTAGCTGATTGTGGTTTTTCTAATTTAATAAGACAATTCAGATGATATATGTCTACACAATTATTTAAAAAAGATTGATGAAAAATAAGTATTGGGGTAGCCAAAAAATTTAATAAGCATGTTTCGACTGATGTTAGAAATTATGATTTATTAAAAAAGATGAATCAAGTTAAAACACCAATTTTATTTATTCATTCTAAAGGTGATACTTTTATTAATTATTTAATGAGTGTGGAAATGTATCAAAAAGCAAATCAAGATATTACTTTTATTTGAACACCACCAAAAAGTGAGCATGTTAGAACAATTGCTGAATATCCAGAAAAGTACTATAAAGAGGTCAAGAAATTTATCAAAAGAACAATGCACAAAATATCATAATTTGTTAGTTTTATCAACTTAATTTTCAATATAAAAATATTTTTAGATTTTATTAATTTTTCTGTTTTTAAATTAAACTGCTTTTAAAAAAATATAATTATAAGAAGAGAATTAATTTCTAAACTAGTTACTAATAGTGGAGGAAGATATGTCAAAAGAGCAAAAATATTACAATCAGTCTGTTAGCCCAGTAGAGTTTATTCAAAAGAACTTTAAGGGTAATCTGAGATCAGTTAACTGAAACGTAATCAATGATGAAAAAGATCTAGAAGTTTGAAATAGAATTACTCAAAATTTTTGATTACCTGAAAAAATTCCTGTTTCTAATGATTTAAGTTCCTGAAGAAGTTTAACTCCAGAATGACAACAATTAATAACTAGAACTTTTACTGGTTTAACTTTACTAGACACAGTTCAAGCAACTGTTGGTGATGTCAGACAAATTGATAATTCTTTAACTGATCACGAGCAAGTAATTTATTCTAATTTTGCATTTATGGTTGCAGTGCATGCAAGATCATATGGAACAATTTTTTCAACACTTTGTTCAAGTGAACAAATTGAAGAAGCTCATGAATGAGTTGTTAAGACTGAATCACTACAAAAAAGAGCAAAAGCTTTAATTCCATACTATGCAGGAGATGATCCTTTAAAATCTAAAGTTGCTGCTGCCTTAATGCCTGGTTTTTTATTATATGGTGGATTTTACTTACCATTTTACCTATCAGCTAGAGCAAAATTACCAAACACTTGTGATATTGTTAGACTAATTCTAAGAGATAAAGTTATTCATAATTACTATAGTGGTTATAAATACCAGCAAAAAGTAGCTAAATTATCAGAAGCAAAACAAACAGAAATGAAAAAGTTTGTATTTGATTTAATGTATGAACTAATTGATTTAGAAACTAAGTATTTAGAAGAATTATACGCAGGGTTTGGAATTGTTGATGATGCTATTAGATTTAGTATTTATAATGCAGGTAAATTTTTACAAAATCTAGGATATGATTCACCATTTAGCGAAGAAGAAACAAAAATTGAACCTGAAATATTTAATCAGTTATCAGCAAGAGCTGATGAAAATCATGACTTTTTTTCAGGTAATGGTTCATCATATGTTATGGGAGTTTCAGTAGAAACTGAAGATGAGGATTGAGAATTTTAGGAGACTACTATTATGCATAATAATGTCAAACTAGTTAGTGATAAAGATGTTGTCAAACCAAAGGGAAAACCTTTTATGGTTTATTTTTCATCAATATCAAATAATACTCATAGATTTGTGCAAAAACTAGAAATTGAAAATTTAAGAATTCCATATGAATTAGAAGATTCAATTAAAGTCGATAAAGACTATGTTTTATGTACCCCAACTTATAGTGGTGGAGGCGAACACTTAGCTGGTGCTGTTCCAAAACAGGTGATTAAGTTTTTAAATGATCCAGATAATCGCAAATTTTGTAAAGGAGTAATTGCCTCAGGAAACACCAATTTTGGTGACACTTTTGGGATTGCAGGACCAATTATTTCTAAAAAATTAAATGTTCCGTTTTTATATCAATTTGAATTGCTAGGTACACAACATGACGTAATACAAATCAAAGAAATATTAAACAAGTTTTGAGAAGAGGGAAATAATGAAAGATAGTAAAGAACTTATATTAGATGATTCTAACGATGAGTACATTAAATTAAATGCTAGATCCAAGATATTTGCAAAGGGTCAAGATAATTTCAAACTAGATGTTCAAGCCGCTAAATCTTATATTACTAATCATATTGAGCCAAGATTAATGCAATTTGATGATCTAAAACAAAGAATCGATTATTTAGTAGCAAATGAATACTACGACAAGCAAATACTAGATAAATATCAATTTGAAGAAATCACAGAATTAGACGATTATGCTAAATCATTTAATCATTCCTTTCCAAGTTTTATGGGTGCACTAAAATTTTTTAATGCTTATGCTTTAAAAACTTTTGATGGTGAGAAATATCTAGAAACATATACAGATCGTGCTTTAATGAATGCATTATTTTTAGGTAATGGTAGTTATCAAAAAGCTAAAAATATCTTAAAAAATATTATGTTAGGACGTTTTCAACCTGCAACGCCTACTTTTTTAAATGCCGGTAAAAAGCATAGAGGAGAATATGTTTCATGTTATCTATTAAGAACTGAAGATAATATGGAATCAATATGTAGAACTATTTCTACTTCTTTACAACTTTCAAAAAGAGGTGGAGGAGTTGCAGTTTGTTTAACTAATTTACGTGAAACTGGTTCACCTATTAAAAATATTGATGGGTTAAGTTCTGGACCTATTCCGGTTATGAAAATTCTAGAAGATTCATTTACATATGCTGATCAACTAGGGCAACGTCAAGGAGCTGGAGCAGTTTATATTTCAGCTCATCATCCAGACATTATTTCATTTTTAGATACTAAAAGAGAAAATGCTGATGAGAAAATCAGAATTAAATCTTTATCACTAGGAGTTGTTATTCCTGATATTACTTTTGAACTAGCGAGAGAAAATAAAGAAATGGCACTATTTAGTCCTTATGATGTTCAAAAAGTTTATGGAGTTGCATTATCTGATATTTCAATTACTGAAAAATATTATGAAATGTTAGAAAATCCAAACATTAAAAAAACATTTATAAGTGCTAGAAAATTATTTTTAACAATTGCAGAGTTACATTTTGAAAGTGGTTATCCATACTTATTATTTGAAGATACAGTTAACCGTAGAAATGCTCATGATAAAAAGGGGAGAATTATTATGAGTAACTTATGTAGTGAAATTGTACAAGTAAGTACTCCAAGTCAATACAATCAAGATTTATCATTTACAAAAATTGGTGAAGATATTTGTTGTAATTTAGGGAGCTTAAACATAGATAAAATGATGAAGGCTGGTAAAGAATTCGAAGAAGCTGTTGATATTTCAATCACTGCATTAGACGTTGTATCAAGAAATTCTGATTTAGATTGCGCTCCATCAATTAAATTTGGAAATGCAAATAATCATGCAGTTGGATTAGGAGCAATGAATTTACACGGATTTTTAGCAACTAATGCTATTATGTATGATTCACCTGAAGCTGTTGATTTTACAAATATCTTCTTTTATACACTTGCTTATAATGCCTTTAAAGCTTCAAATAGATTAGCTAAAGAATTTGGAAAATTTAATTCTTTTGATGAGTCAAGATTTGCTGATGGTTCATGATTTGAAAAATACACAAAATGCCAAGCTGATAAATGAACTCCAGCTACTAAAAAAGTTGAAGAGTTATTTAAGCATTATCAAGTTGAAATTCCTACACAAACACAATGGATCGAACTAGTTGAAGAGATTAAAAAGACTGGATTAGCAAATTCACACTTAATGGCTGTTGCTCCAACTGGTTCAATTAGTTATTTATCATCATGTACACCTTCTTTACAACCTGTTGTTTCAACAGTTGAAGTTAGAAAAGAAGGAAAACTAGGTAGAGTTTATGTTCCGGCTTATCAAATTAATTTTGATAATATGGGTTATTATGCAGTTGGTGCTTATGAAATGGGTCCAGATCCAATCATTAACATAGCTGCAGCAGCCCAACAGCATGTTGATCAGGCTATTTCATTAACTTTATTTATGACTGACAAAGCAACAACAAGAGATTTAAACCGTGCTTATATTAATGCCTTTAAACAAGGATGCGCATCAATTTATTATGTAAGGATTCGTCAAGATGTTTTAGAAGATAGCGAAAATTATGAATGTGATGCATGCAAAATTTAGAATTAACTGAAATAAACACTAATAATAAATTACTTAAACTCACAATTATTTTGTGAGTTTTTATTTTTATTATTTTTAGAATAATAACTGGCTTTTTAATTAATTTTAAATGACTATAAATAATGATTAACTGAATATCTCTTAAACAAAACTAAAACACAAAGTAATTTTAGATAATTTATTTTAACTACACGTAATTGTTTAAAGTAAAAAGCACAATAAAAAAAGCAAAATCTTTTAATTAAATATTTTATAAAAAAAGACTAACTCACGTTAGTCTCTAATTATATTATTTTTCAATTGAAATAACTGTTCCAGCCCCAATTGTTCTTCCACCTTCACGGATTGAGAATTTTGTTCCTTCTTCGATAGCAACTGGTTTAATTAATGTAATTTCCATTTCAACGTTGTCACCTGGCATAACCATATCTGTTCCTTCTGGTAAAGTAACTTCTCCAGTAACATCAGTTGTACGGAAGTAGAATTGAGGACGGTATTTATTAAAGAATGGTTTATGACGTCCACCTTCTTCTTGAGTTAATGCATAAACAGATGCTTTTAGTTTTGTGTGAGGTTTAATTGTACCTGGTTTAGCTAAAACTTGTCCACGTTCAATTGAGTTTCTGTCAACACCACGTAATAGTGCTCCTACATTATCTCCAGCTTCAGCAAAGTCTAACAGTTTTCTGAACATTTCTAATCCAGTAACAACTGTTTTAGTTGGTTCTTCTTTTAATCCAATGATTTCAACTTCTTCATTTACTTTAACTGTTCCACGTTCAACACGTCCAGTAGCAACAGTTCCACGCCCAGTAATTGTAAATACATCTTCAACTGGCATTAAGAAAGTTTTATCAGACTCTCTTTGAGGAGTTGGAATGTATTCATCAACTGCAGCCATTAATTCATTAATTGCTCCAACTCATTTAGCATCACCATTTAATGCTCCTAAAGCTGAACCTCTAATAACTGGTGCTCCTTCTCCATCAAAGTCGTATTCAGTTAATAGATCTCTGATTTCCATTTCAACTAGATCGATCATTTCATCATCATCAACCATATCACATTTATTTAAGAAAACAACAATTTTTGGAACTCCAACTTGTCTTGATAAAAGAATGTGTTCTCTTGTTTGAGGCATTGGTCCATCAGTTGCAGCAACTACCAAGATAGCTCCATCCATTTGAGCTGCTCCAGTAATCATGTTTTTAACATAATCAGCATGACCTGGACAATCTACGTGTGCGTAGTGTCTGTTTTTTGTTTTGTATTCAACGTGTGAAGTGTTGATTGTAATTCCACGTTCTCTTTCTTCTGGTGCATTATCAATGTTAGCATAATCTTTAAATTCTGCTCCACCTTGTTCTGACAAAACTTTAGTAATTGCAGCAGTTAAAGTAGTTTTACCGTGGTCAACGTGTCCAATAGTACCAATATTAACGTGAGGTAAACTACGGTCAAATTGTTCTTTTGCCATTTTTATATAACTCTCCTTATTCTAATGAATTAACCAAGCATAATAGATAGAATCTACTATCTTATTTATGCCCCCGTAGGGGCGCTAATTTTATTTTATATTTTACACTTTATAATTAGCAAAAACAAAGTAATTATTTACCTGATTTCTTAATAATTTCTTCAGCAATTGATTTAGGTGCTTCAGCATAATGACTAAATATCATTGTGTAATTTCCACGTCCTTGAGTAAATGAACGTAGTTCAGTAGCATACCCAAACATTTCTGTTAATGGGACTTTTGACTTAACAGTTTGAGCATTTCCTCTTTGTTCAGAACCTTCAATTAATCCGCGTTTTGATGAAATATTTCCCATAACATCCCCATAATATTCATCTGGAACTGTTACTTCAACATTCATAATTGGTTCTAAAACAACAGGATTCATTTTCTTAACAGCTTCTTTTAATGCTAGTGAAGCAGCAATTTTATAAGCCATTTCATTTGAGTCAACATCATGCATTGATCCATCAACAATTGTTGCTTTAACATCAATCATTGGATATCCAGCAATAACTCCATTTTGTAGTGCGTTTTCTAATCCAGCGCGAGCTGCATTGATGTATTCTTTAGAAATACGTCCTCCAGTAATTTTGTCAACTCATTCAAATCCCTTATCAGGGTTTGGTTCAAATTCAATCACAACATGACCATATGAACCACGTCCTCCTGATTGTTTAATATATTTACCTTCAGATTTTCCTGGTAACTTAACAGTTTCACGATATGAAACTTGTGGAGCTCCAACGTTTGTTTCAACGTTAAATTCACGTCTCATACGATCAACAATAATATCTAAGTGTAATTCACCCATACCAGCAATAATTGTTTGACCTGTTTCTTCATCTGTATAAGTTCTAAATGTTGGATCTTCTTCAGCCAACTTATTTAAAGCAATACTCATTTTTTCTTGATCAGCTTTAGTTTTTGGTTCTAAAGCTAATTGAATAACTGGTTCAGGAAAGACCATTGACTCTAAAATAATTTCTTGCTTTTCATCACATAATGTGTCACCAGTTGTAGTATTTTTCAATCCAACTGCTGCAGCAATATCTCCAGCATAAACTTCTTCAATTTCAGTACGATTATTAGCATGCATTTGTAAAATACGTCCAACACGTTCTTTTTGTTGTTTAGTTGAGTTTAAAACATAACTTCCTTTTGTAAGGATACCTGAATAAACTCTAAAGAATGTTAATTTTCCAACAAACGGATCAGTCATAACTTTAAATGCTAATGCTGAAAATGGTTCAGTATCACTTGCGTGTCTTTCAGTTTCTTCACCTGTTGGTAAAATTCCTTTGATTGCTGGAATATCTAATGGAGATGGTAAATAATCAACAACAGCGTCTAATAATAATTTAACACCTTTATTTTTAAATGCAGAACCAGCTAAAACTGGGAAGAAATCAGCATTTATAACACCTTTACGAATTGCTGATTTTAACTCATCAATACTAATTTCTGCACCATCTAAAAATTTCATCATTAACTGTTCATCATACTCAACAGCAACTTCAATTAATTGGTTTCTTAATTCTTGGGCTTGTTCTAATAGCTCAGCAGGAATCTCTATTTGCTTAGCAACTTCTTCTGGTTTTCCATCAAATTCATAAGCTTTCATTTCTACTAAGTCAATAAGACCTGTGAAGTTTTCTTCAGCTCCGATTGGTAATTGAATAGGTGCTGCTTTTGCTCCTAATCTTTCTCCAATACTTTTTACTGAATAAATAAAATCAGCACCAGTTTTGTCCATTTTATTAACAAAAACGATACGAGGAACTTGATAATTAGTTGCTTGTCTTCAAACAGTTTCAGTTTGAGGTTCAACTCCTGATTGTCCATCTAAAACAGCTACAGCTCCATCTAAAACTCTTAAAGAACGTTCAACTTCAACAGTAAAATCAACGTGACCTGGAGTATCGATAATATTAAACCTTGTGTTTTTTCAGAACGCAGTTGTTGCAGCAGAAGTAATAGTAATACCACGTTCTTGTTCTTGAGCCATTCAATCCATTTGTGAAGCTCCTTCATGAGTTTCACCTATTTTATGAATTTTTCCAGTATGTAATAAAATACGTTCTGTAGTAGTGGTTTTACCAGCATCAATATGAGCCATAATACCAATATTACGAGTATTTAATAAACTATATTCTCTTGCCACGATAGCATTTCCTTTCTAAAATTATCAGCGATAGTGTGCAAATGCTTTGTTAGCTTCTGCCATTTTGTGAGTATCTTCACGTTTTTTAACTGATCCACCTGTGTTATTTGATGCATCTATAATTTCGTTAGCTAACTTCACTGTCATTACTTTTTCATTTCTTAATCTTGCATAATTGATTAATCAACGTAATGCTAAAGTAATTTGTCTTTCATCTGAAACTTCAACAGGAACTTGATAATTAGCTCCTCCAATACGACGAACTTTTAATTCTAAATGAGGTTTAATATTTTCAATAGCTTTATTAAATACTTCAATTGGCTCTTGACCAGTTTTTTCTTTAATAATGTCAAAAGCATCATAAATAATTGATTGAGCAATCCCTCTTTTACCATCTCACATGATTTTGTTGATAGCACGAGTTACTAATTTTGAATTATAAACTGGATCTGCTAGAACATCTCTTTTTTCAGCTCTATTCTTACGCATCTTGTATAACTCCTTTCTTTTTAATTTATTAATTTGCTACTTAAATGTGTCTTGTTTGTCTTTCACACGGTTTAAAATTAACTAATTTTAATTACTTTTTAGCTTTAGGTTTTTTAACTCCATACAACGAGCGACCTTGTTTACGATTATTAACTCCTTGAGTATCTAAAGTTCCACGAATAATGTGATAACGTACTCCCGGTAAATCTTTAACACGACCTCCACGGATTAAAACAACACTGTGTTCTTGTAAATTATGTCCTTCTCCAGGGATGTATGCGTTAACTTCCATTCCATTAGTTAATCTAACACGAGCATATTTACGTAATGCTGAATTAGGTTTTTTAGGTGTCATTGTAGCAACACGAGTACATACTCCACGTTTTTGAGGTGAAGAAATCTTAGTTACTTTTTTCTTTAAAGAGTTTATCCCTCTATTTAAAGCAGGTGCTTTAGTTTTTCATGTCTTATCTTTACGGTTTACTTTAACTAATTGATTAATTGTTGGCATCTGTCTTCCTCCTTTCACACTTCCGTGTGTATCGAATTAACACTTTTAATATTATATAACTTATATAACAAAAAATCTCTATTACAATTAAATTTTTATCAATGTCTTTTTAATATCTATTAAACAAATAATTTAATAACTTTATCAAAACTAGACCTAGCTATTTTTTTCTTATTCATTAATTAGTTTCATTGCAAAACTGATCATCTGTAAGATAAACAATCTTGAAGTTCTTATTAAATTATTGTTATAAACTTTAATATTTCTAAATAGTTATATAAGTTATTTAACTTATCAGAATCATTTCTAATTTGATCATTTTTAATTAACACTGTTGAGATTTCTCTAATAAAAGTTTCAATTGAACTATCTAAATTCTTATAAACTTTATTAAGATCTAATTTTTCAAAATCATTTAAAAGATCATTTAACTTAGTTTGAGAAATTAAATAATCTTTATATTCAAACTTAATAATTATTGCTAAATTGATTAAACTAGTTACTTTTATGTAGTTAGATTTATCTTTAATTTCAGCATAATAAACGCATAAATAATTTAAAAAATAACTAAGTTTAAATGAAATTTTTTTAATCGGATTGTAAATACTTAGATTTAAAAAATTATTAACTGTTCCTTCTTGATATAATAAATCAACTACTTTTTTAAATTCTTGAGCTTGACTTATATTTTTAATTAAATGATTGTTACTAATTAAATGATTGTATTCAGCTAGATAACTAAAACTTGAGCACATTTTAAATTGGTTGTACAAATCATTAATTTCTAAATATATTTGTTTTAATAGCATAACACTCCTACAACAAAGGCTGAATAATGTTTAATACTCTAACAAAAAATCTTCTAATTCAAGATATTTCCGCATTAGGTATAAAGTTAAATTCAAAACTCTGTTTAAAATCTAATTCAAATTTTTTACTAATTTGTTTATTTAATTTTTTTGAGTAAGTTAATACCATAGTTTGTTGGTCGGCAAACAAAGCTCTAAAGTCTAGATTAGTTGAACCCACAAATGAAATTTCATTATCAAATAAATAAACTTTAGCATGATTAAAAATATTATTCATTGAATAAATTTTAACTCCAGCTTTATATAATTCTCTTGTTCATTGTTTTGTTTCATCTAAAATGAATGCTTTATCACTTAATCCAGGAATTAGAATTCTTACATCAATTCCAGTGTTAGCAGCTGAAATTAGCGCACTTATAATTTCTTGGGGTGGGATAAAATAAGGAGTTGAAATTCAAATTCTACTTTGAGCAGAGTTAATTAAATTAGTAAAAGTAGAAAGGTGAATTGGTTCATTGTGATTAGGTCCTGATGAAACTATTTGAACTAATGATTTCTTTTCATTTTTAAGTGGATGAGGTTTTCCAATATTTTTTTCTAATTCTAAAATACTGGCAGCTTTATTATTTTTATAAAAATCATAATCGCTTACAAATATCTTTTCAATTGATTGCACAGCACTACCAACTATTCTTAGATGTGCATCATTTCAATATCCAAACTTCTTACTTAAATTAATGTATTCATCACCAATGTTAATTCCACCAACATATCCAATCTTTCCATCTATCGAAACATCTTTTCTATGGTTTCGATAGTTAGCTGTTCATTTTATAAATGGAAAGTGTAATTTAGCATAACTAACAATGTTTGCTCCATTTTTAATTAATTTTTTTCTAGACTGAGAAAAAAGATCATAAGAACCAACAAAATCATAAATAATATAAACTCTAACATTTTGTTTCATTTTTTTAATTAGTAACTTAGTTAAATCATCTAACAACTTACCTTCCTTAATAATATAAAAGTTTAGTAAAATGTACTTTTTGGCATTTTGTATATCTTTAAAAAGTCTTGAAAATAATTTATTACCATTATCTAAAAATTCAACATCACTATTAATATGTAAGTTTAGTTTATCTTGGCTTTGAGCTGTTTTAAATGTGCGTTTATATTGAGGTATTTTTGTGTTTAAAATTTCTTCAATTTCTTTTAATTCTTTTTTTGATTGAGTTTGTTTAAATTCGGGCATCAAATAATTTGTAGTAGTTTTATACTTATATGGTCTACCAAAAAAAATATAAGAAATAATTCCAAAAACTGGTACAAAAACTATAAAACAAAATCATCTAATTCTAGTTTCAAACCTTCTTTTTTTATGAGTAATAACAACCAAAGCTCAGATACAAGAAATAGCATGAAAAATTATAAAAACAATTATGTTTCAAGATGTTAAATAAATCCCGGTTAATACTAAAACTGCGATTGCTAATCCAAACATAAAGATTAATGAAAAAGTTGTTATTAATGGTTTTTTCATCAGTCTTCTACCTTTCGCTGTGATTCTCTTGAGCTTAAAATTTTATTGTTTCTAATAATTAGTATGTTAAATAGTTCTGGCGAAAAATCAGATATTGCTTGAATAAATTTTTGACTACTAATTAGTTCTAAAAAAAACAGTTTGTATCAAATATTATTTTGTTGTTTTTCTCTTAAATATTTTCTAGTGTAAGCATGCAAAATGTATCAATAAGCATAATCATAAATTTGTTGTTTTTTTTCTTTTTGAAAAGCTCTACAAAAAGCATTAGCTACATAGTTATAAATTTCATGATAATTAAAATATTTTTGAATTTGTTTTTCAGTAAAAGTAATTTGATAATCTCTTTTTAAAATTTTTAACAACTCTTTTTCATAATTGCTTTCAAGTTTGGTAAAACTATGTTTTTTAGCTGTCAATCTAATTGTATTTAGAATTTGGGTTAATTTTTTTGATGAAAGTTTCTTAGTATAGTGATAGTAAAAATAATAGGAACTTAAATTAATAAAATTTAAAACCTCTCAATGATTTTCAGTATTAATAGTAATATCAGATATACCTAAAATATTAAGATAACTTTTTACTAATAAACCAACTCTTTTATTAGCAAAACTCTGTTTGAAATCTGAATAAACTAGATCGTTTTGATTAACAAATTCTTTAAAGTACTTTTCTCTTTTTAAAAAAAGAGCCACTTTCTTTTTAGTTAATCTTTTACTCATGAAATTAACCTACCTTTTATCTAGTTATACTATAAAAAAATAGGTCTAAGCCTATTTCAATCTATTTAATAAAGGGAAAACAAATTTTGAAATCTCTAGATTTGTTGTGTTTTCTTTAATATATAGAAATGATCTATGGTGTTCTTCACCAACCATTATTTTTCTTAATTCCTTAACAACAAATTTATTTTTAATGTTTGGAACAAAATAAAATTCAATTAATGAAATTCCTTTTGGTACTACTGCTTCTAATAGTGTTTTAATATCGATCTCTTTTTTTGAATAAACTCCTAGTAGTTGGAATGTATGCCCATTAATTGCAAAGATTACAACTGCATCTAGATTTGGTAAATAATAAACATTGTTTTTATAGTATTTTAATAAATTATAAATTTGTAAATTTCTATCTTCTTTTATAGAAAACAAGGAGTTGTCTCTGGCTGTGTGAAATAATTGCTCCTTAATAAATTCTAACTCTTTATTATTTAATTCGGGATATAATTTTTTCACAACTGATGCTTTTGGTTCAAATTCTGGATCTCATTGCATAAAGTAAGTATATTCTCTAACTTTTTTAAATCCATTTCTTATTAAAACTGGATCATTTTCAACATTTGAAAAACTATAAAAAACATCAACTATTCTTTCGTATTTTTCAACTAGTCCTTTAATTAGTTGATCAACCATATGATCATTTCCAGATTTTGATTTAATAAACTGATTAGCAACTAATAGTGAATTAATAGTCATTTTATTAATAGCAATCCCGTTTTTAACAAAACCACAAACTCCTAAAACTCCGTTTCTTTCATTAACAGCACAAACTGGAGTAAATCCTGAATCTAACTGATTTTTAAGAACTCATTCTTCATAAGTGTTAAGACCTCTTTTTTTAATTATCGAATTAAGCTCTAAATTATAATGTTTATTTTCTCTGTAATTAAAAATTAAACTGTACTGACTCATAAGAAAATTTTCCCCCTAACCTAAACTATAAGCAAACTCAACGTATATGAGTATAATTATACTATTACATAACTATAAATTTTTTGATGATTTTTAACCCTTAATATCAAGTATAAATAAGCTTTTTTATAAGATTATCTAATATATTTTTTATTGATTGAATCATAAATTTTTGATGGTGATCCATTTAATTCCGTATCAAAAAATAACGTTATTTTTTTATTAAATTCTTTTAAATCTTGGTATTTTTTTAATGGTTTTGATCCATGTAAATTAACGCTTGTTGAAATAATTGGACCAACCTGATTAATGATATTTTTAATATCAGTTCTTTTTACTAATCTAACAGCAATTGTTAAGTTGTTACTAGTTGCAAAAATCACGGTCGTTGGTTGATCTAATACTAAGTAATTTTTATCATGATCATCTATTATTTTTAAATCGTTTAATTGGTCTAAATTAGATATTAAAATAATTAGTTTTTTATTAATATCAGCATTTTTAATAAGATTGATTTTTTGTTCATTTTCTAGACTATAAATAGCTGATAGCCCATAAATTGTATCGGTTGGTAAAATGATTATTTTATTTTGTTTTAATAATTCAATAGCTTTACTTTCTTCATGTTTTTTTAACATGTGTATAACCTCTTCAGAACCTAGAATTTTTTTGTTCTATTGCTTGTTCAACTTCTTTAATAATACTTTCTTTAATGTAAATACCTTTACCAATAATGGCAAACGAAACTAATGTTGATGTAATTAAAATTGTAAATTCAGAAAAAATTAGATAATTATTTGTGAAAATACTTTCGATTTCTTGATCAATTTTATTTAATGGAAACTTTTCTAAAAATTTATTTCAATTATCTTTTGTTATAATTCCTTCTATCTCATCTATATAATTAGCTCCTTGGTTATTATGATTTCAATCAGTTAAAATCTTTTGTAATTCTAGCTGTGAGACAAGTGTGCTAATAATTAATAAAATTGATTGAATAAATAATACTATATATTGTGTTTTAAATGAAATGGTATAAAACTTTTGTCCCCGCAATGAAATTGAGACTAAAAATAATGAAGTTGATAAGGTAATTCCTAAGACTAGAATAGGAAATGAGATCACTAACAATGGATCTACTCTTGTTAAATTTAAATTGTCTTTATACTTTTCAAAAATAGTACTATAGCCTTCAAAATCATTTAATAAATTAGAAAGTTGAAAGCTTCACTTGAATAATGACTGAATAGGACCACTTAGAGAGATACCTATTACATAAACAATAACTACTAATGAGATACCTGACACAGTAACAAGCACTCAATTAGTTAAAATTCTTGCTTTATATGAAAATATTTTGTTGATAAGTAGTTTTATCTTCGAACCGGTGAATAAAGGGGTTTTTTGATTAATATAAGTAATGTATTTATCTTCTGAATCTTCTAAGTAATCAGCAAATATAGCGTTTTGAAGTAAAATACTTACTGTAAAGATTAAAAAAAACTGTGCAAAGCTAATTCATCAAATTTTTTCATCGCTTATTCATCTAAAAATCGTGTGATTTTTATACAACTCATTAAGTTGTTGATTTATTTGATTCATTTCAGGTAGTTTATTGGCAAATCCGGCTGTTGCAATTTGATAATCTAAAAAGTCTTCAATAAAACCATAATAATACTGAGAAATTGTTTGAAAAATTACTGCAATTACACTTAAAGAAACGATTATAGCAATAACAGTTTGTTTATATTTTCTATTGTTTGAAAGACTAACAATAGCTTTAAATAAAACAAACATTAAAACAACTAAAAACATCATCACAAGTCCTGCAATTGCAAATCCTCAGATTATAGATTTACTAGGAAGATTGACATATTTTGAAATTGTTTGATAATTTTCAAAATAAAAGTTTAGTCCAGGATCGTTAAAAATAATGTGTAAATAAGCATAAAATGGCATCATAGTCATTAAAAAAACAATTATTCCTAGAATAGATCTAGTATAAATAGAAACATTTTTCTTCTGAACCTGTTTATTGGCATCAGTGATTTTCACAGAAAATTTGTTGTCAAATAATTTGAGCTTAAACTTAGATTTTGATCTGTTATTTTTCATATTAATCTTTCCTAAAAATTTTTAATGACTAGATTTCTTCAATTACCGTAATGATCTCTTTTAAATTCTCAATTATATTTTAAACAATTATCTTTTAATATTTCTTCAATAATTTTTTTTTGGTTTCAACCAAATTCTAAGACTATAATGAAATTTTGATCTAAATCCATAATTTTATCAATGTTATTGATTAATTTTTTATAAAAATATAAGCCACGATCACTAGCAAATAAAGCAATATTAGGTTCATATAACTTAACATTTTCAGAAAGTGTTTGATCATTGGCATCAATATATGGAGGGTTACAAACCAAAACATTTGATTTAATTGATTGATCTATAAGGACTTTAATAAAATTAGATTTTAAAACTCTAATATTATGTAAATTAAATTTTTTAAGATTTTTACGAGCAATATTTAGTGCATTATCATCTATATCAATTAACAAAACATTATTTAAGCTATTTAATAATGCTAGGGTAATGCCTAAACATCCACTACCAGTACATAAATCAGTAATAGTTAAATTATTGTTGTTTTTTACAAAATCATAAACTAGATCAATAATTTGTTCTGATTCAATTCTTGGAATTAAAACATTTTTGTCAACATAAAAATTATGTTTATAAAAATATTTACTCTTTGTAATATAAGCTAATGGGTAATTTGTTTCTAATAAATTTAGGATTTTTTCAAGTTGAGTTAGCTGATGATCAGAAAGATTGTAATCTAAGTTAGAAGCGATCCACTGGTAATCTTTTTTTAAAATATGACTTAAAATAGTATAAACATCAGCTTTAGAACAGCTGATGTTTTTGTTATTTAAAATTTTGTTAAAAACTTTATATATACTAATCATTATTGTTTTCTAATTGTTTAGCAACTTTTTGTCGTTGCTCTTCATTTATCAATGCAATGATAAACTCATCAATGTTTCCTTGCATAACTTGATCTAATTTGTTCAAAGTTAAGCCAACTCGGTGATCAGTCACCCGATTTTGAGGGTAGTTATAAGTTCTAATTTTTTCTGATCTTGCTCCAGTACCAACAGCACTTTTTCTATTAGCATCAGCTTCTGCTTGTTGTTTTTCTAATTCTGCTTCATAAATTTTAGCTCTCAGCATAGTCATAGCAACATCTTTATTGTCATGCTGACTTCTACCATCTTGGCTAGCTGCAACTATTCCTGTTGGAATGTGAGTAATTCTGACTGCCGAATCAGTAGTATTAACGTGTTGTCCTCCAGCCCCAGATGAACGATAAGTATCAATTCTTAAATCTGAAGGTTTAATATCTACTTCAACTTCACTCATTTCAGGTAAAACTGCAACCGTAGCAGTTGATGTTTGAATTCTACCCTTTGCTTCAGTTTTTGGAACACGTTGAACTCGATGAGCACCTGATTCAAATTTTAATTTTGAATAAACTCTGTCGCCTTTAATCATAAAAACAACTTGACTATATCCACCAGCTTCACCTACCGATGCTTCCATGATACTAATTTTCCAACCTTGCTCTTCAGCATAAAGTTTGTACATTCTTAATAGATCACCAGCAAAAATATTAGCTTCATCACCACCTGCAGCTCCCCTGATTTCTACAATAACGTTCTTATCATCATTAGGATCTTTTGGTAATAATAGTTCTTCAATTACTTTAATTAATGGGTCAAGTTTTAAGGTATTTTCTTCAAGTTCCAATTTAGCTAATTCAATTAATTCTGGGTCTTTTTCGTTTTCTAAAATTTTTTTAGCGTCTTGAATCTGTTGTTTTGCTGTTTTATATTCAACAAATTTTTGAACAACTTCTTCTAAATTAGCTCTTTCTTTATTTAATTCAGTAAACTTTTTAATATCTTTTAAAACTTCTTCTTTTTGCAGGTCTTGTTCAATTTGAATCAATCGTTTTTGCATGGTTTCTAACGCTTCATACGTTTTTGGATTCATTTACTAATCCTCCTTTTTAGGCAGCACATAACAAGATCGGCATCGCGCTTCATAACTCTCAGTTCCATCAACAAGAATTAATGGTGAATCTCATTTTGCAGGTTCGCCATCAACAATTCGTTGTGATCGATTTGCAAAATTTCCACATATATGGCATCGTGCTCTTAATTTGGTAACAAATTCAGCTAAAGCTAATAATTTATCAACATTTTTAAAGGGCTTAGATCTAAAATCTTTATCTAATCCGTTAACAATTACAATAATTCCTTGATCTGCTAGTTGATCAATTAATTCAACAATATCTTCATCAAGAAATTGTACTTCATCAATACCTACAACGTCAACTATCTTAGTTAAATTTTCATTATCAATTATTTTTCTGATATCACTACTGTTTTGCACAATATACGAATCAAGCATAGTTCCAGAATGAGAAGCTACATGGTGTTTTGAATAACGCTGATCAATTCCAGGTTTAAAAACTACAACCTTTTTCTTTGCATATGATAAAACTCTAATTCTTCTGATAAATTCTTCGGTTTTTCCAGCAAACATACAACCAGTAATTAATTCAATTCATCCCATTTTATTATTTGAACAACTCATTTCAGTTTCGTTTATATCATTCATATTATTACCCCTTAATTAATAGTTCTTCTAATTCAAGTATTAGTGTTGGGACTTCTTCTAGTGAAACCAGTTTAGCTCCAGCAGCTAATCTATGTCCTCCACCATTATATTTTTGAGCAATTTTATTAACTTCATAATCTCTACTTCTTAATGATAATTTTAATTGATCTTGATATTCAATAACTGTAAATCAGATCTTAATTTCAGAAATTCCTGCCATAGTTAGTAATGAAGTTTTTATTTCTTCATAGTTTAAGTCTCAGTCAACTAAGTCATTTTTAGTCAAGATAAGATAGGCTATTCCTGAATCAGTGAATTGAACTTTTGAAAAGGCAAAGTTCATTCATTTTCTCATTTTTAGTGGTGAGACATATAAATAGTCATTAGCTTTTTTTAGATCAGCTCCAAATTCTAATAATTTAGAAGCAACCATAAAAGTTTTGGTATCAGTTTTATCATATAAAAATCTTCCTGAATCAGTTAACAGTCCTAAATATAAGTTGTGAGCCGCTTTTTTAGGAATTATTAAATTCATTTGCATTGCTCATAAACTAATAACCATTGTATTAGCAATTGATGAATCTAAAATTAAATCATTATCTGCATAATCTTCAACGTTAATGTGATGATCTATTTTAAACGTTTCTTTAGCTAAATCAAATCTGTCAAAATCAACTCTAGATTTAACCGCTGTATCAACTGTAATTAACAATGAATCACTTACAAACTGATCACTAATTTGATTAGCTAAAAAATCAGTATCATCATTTAGTCTATCACCAACAACATAAATAGTTTTATTATCAAAATTTTTTTCAATAATATAAGCAAGTCCCATAGCACTACCTTGAGCATCTCAGTCCGGTAGCTTATGCTTTGCAATAATGATCTTATTGTATTGTTTAATTTTTTCTATTAAAATTTCGCTTTTTTTAATGTCTAACATCTTTAACCTCTTCTGAAACAATCTTACTTATGCTTTCTTTGTTTAAATAAATAACGAGTTTGTTACTAATTTTTAATTGCGATGCTTGATTGTAAAAAAAGATTTTGGTTTTGTATTCAGTAACTCCACAGTAAATATTTTTGTCATTAAATTTATTAGATTTAACTAATTTCAAAATAATTGGTAAATCATTGCTATTGCTAAAATTTAAACTAATCCTAAAAGGATTTAAAAAAATAGTTCCGGTTTTTTTAAGATAATTAGCTTGTATGTTTCAGTTTTTATTTTCAACTTCAATTTGACCTAGTTTAGTTTTTTGATATTTCAAATTATTGAAATTAATTTGATAATCATAATCTAAACCTAGATCAAAAATCTTTTCAGCTGATAAAAGTTCTAAATTGTTATTATTAACTGTATAAATTAGTTTTGATAAGTCTTGAACATATCTAAGTGAATCATTTAAAAAAATAAAAGTTAAAGAAGGATTAAATTCTTGAATGCGTTTAATTGTATTAATTAATTTATCAAAATCTTTTTGTGTTAAAAGTTGAGTGAAATTTGAAAACACAATATTTTTTTTACTTAAGTTAATTGCTTTTAAGATCTTAATATAAATAAGGTTTAGCGGCGAAACTTGAAAACTACTTTTAATAAATCATTGAAATTTCATGTTATATTTTTCAACATTTTCACTCATTCATTCGGTTGCTTGCTGAAAAACATTTTTAATTTGTGACTTATAGTATTTTTTTAAAACTAAATATTCATTTTTATTATTATATTTAGTATTTCCAGAAATAATTTGCTCATGATATTTATGAATAAAATAAGCAATTTGTTTACCTACTAATTTACACTCTTGACGTAGTAATCCTAGCATATCTTCTTTTTGTTTTAGTTCAATATCAGTTAGTTGATCTTCAACGGTTTTTTGTCAATTTTTGTAGGCATAGTCAGTTTTACTAAATAAAGGTTTAGAAATATTATTTTGCTTGAAATACTTTTTAAATTCAAAATTAATTTGTTTTTGAAGCTGTTTTAATTTTTTATTATCTTTATAAATTGCTAATCTTAATTCAGTTATTTTTGAACCAATAATTTTTAATTGTTTTGCTACTACATATTTTGTTTGTGAATAATTAAATTTTTTTCAATCTTTTTTTAATTCTTTATTTGATGATCTTTTAACATTATACTCACAACTACAAGAATCACGCAATTCGTCAAATGTATAAATGTTATCTCACATAATTTGTTGAAACATTAACATTAATTGATTAATTCTTATTGTTACTTTTAAGTTTTCGATCATTCTTGAAAGAACTTTTATTTGCGGTGGTAAATCATTAAAAATTTCAATAGGTTTTTTTTGATTATATTTTAATAAATTTCTTAAATAATCGTTTAATACTTTTTGCTCAGTTGTGGTTGAATTAGTAATAAACTGAGACATAACTTTATCAATATTTTTTCTTACTTTTTGATCGTTAATTTCATTTTTTGAAGCAACAAAAGAAAAATAATTATATTTTTCTTCATTATATTTAACCATCGCTTTTCTTAAGAATCTTGAATCAAATAATAATGACAAAGCTAATACTCATTTAGCAGGAATCAATCTCTTAAAAAGATTATTATTTTTGATGTATTCAACATTATTTTTAACAAATTGTTTGCTAACAATGTCAATATCATCTATCTGATATCTTCCTGTTTTATTTTTTTCTTTTCCTAGTAAAACTCTTTTAAAGAAATTAAATTTTTCAGGTTCTTGAATGACAACATTTATTATTTCACCATCATCAGCAGTAAAGTTAATTTTTTCTATTTTCGGATCTTTGGACAAAAAGGTTAATTCACTAAATCGATACGACATTTGTCTACCTCCGATCCCATTTATCTATATATTATTTTAAATTATTTAAGCCTTATTTTCTTTATTAAAGAAAAACTCACAACAATGCAGTTGTGAGTATAAATTGATTATTTACTTGTTTTATTTTTAGCTTTTTGATCAGCTGAATGTTTTTCAACAGTTGCTTTAATTGAGTCTCTTTTTGCAAATTTAGATTTAAATTGTTCAACACGTCCAGCATTATTAACAAATGTTTGGGCACCTGTAAAGAAAGGGTGACAATTTGAACAAATATCAATTCTTACTTCTTCTGCTTTAGTAGTTCCACAAATTCATTCATTTGAACAAGTTGTGCAAACAAATTTTGCTTCATTAAAGTATTTTGGTTGAATATCACTTTTTGGCATAGTCTTTGCTCCTTGCTATGTTATCATTTTGATATTTGATACGATATAAAGTATATAACAAAAAAATAGAAAATAAAATTTTTAATTACATCAAAAAAATAATAATTAAATACTAAGTCTAAGGATTTTTAATAGAGATTTTAAATAGACTATTTTTTAATAAATTACTTTATGATGAGATTATTGTTAATCTATATTAACCTATTTAATAACTACTAAAAATACATCCAAATTAATGAATGTATTATTTATTATTATTTAAATTTATAGCTTTTAAGCTTTGTTTTTGCATCCAAATCATTCTGTTAATTCTAAAAAAGTTTGTTTTAAAGCATCACAACCTGGTTTTAGCAATTTACGAGGATCGAATCCTTTTTTAGCATCATCTAGATCTTTTTGTTCTTCAATATATTTTCTAGTTGCATCTCTAAATGCTAATTGTAATTCAGTATTAACATTAATTTTTGAAATTCCTAGTGAAATTGCTTTTTTAACTTGTTCTTGTGGAACACCTGATCCACCATGCAATACCATTGGCATGTTGCATGCTTTTTGCAGTGAGTTTAAAGTATCGAATGATAGTGAAGTTCATCAGCTTGGATATTTCCCATGAATGTTTCCAATTCCAGCAGCTAACATTGAAATTCCTGTTGTTGAAATTTCTTTTGCTTGAGCTGAATCACCTAGCTCTCCTTGTCCAACAACACCATCTTCTTCACCACCAATTGAACCAATTTCAGCTTCAACTGAAACTTCATATTCTTTTGCGAATTCAACTAGTTCTTTAGTCATTTTTAGATTTTCTTCATATGGTAAATGTGAACCGTCAAACATCACTGATGAATAACCTGCCAGAATACATTTTTTAGCCATTTCAACTGATTGACCATGATCTAAATGTAAAGCAACAGGAACTGTAATATCTAAAAAGTCCAATAATCCATTAACCATTCCTACAACAGTTTCAATCCCGCCCATATATTTAATAGCACCTTCACTGGTTGCTAAAATAACTGGTGTATTAGAAGCTTGAGCAGCTTCTAAAATTGATTTTGTTCATTCTAAGTTATTGATATTAAAATGTCCAATTGCATATTTATTTTTATGGGCATCATTAACCATTTTAGTAGCATTGACTAGTCTTTTATGATATAACTTTGGCATTTTATTTTCTCCTTTTACAGGTTTATTTTATCATCTTTAAAGCTTATTAATTGTTTGAAAATTAGGCATAACTATTAGTTATTGTTTTTAACAATTGCTTCAATAAAGCCTTTAAATAACGGATTTGGTTTATTAGGACGTGAAGTAAATTCTGGATGGAATTGACTTGCTACAAAAAATTTTAATGAAGGTATTTCAACTATTTCTACAAGGTTTTTTTCTTCATAAATTCCTGAAAATCTTAATCCAACGCTTTCAAAATCTTTTTTAAATTCATTGTTAAATTCATATCTATGGCGATGTCTTTCAAATGCATATTCAGACTGATATAATCTAGCAACAATTGATTCTGGATTTAATTTAGTTGGCATTGTTCCCAATCTTAATGTTCCACCAATATTGTGTCGATCAATTCCTTTAATAAAATCAAAAATTGCATGAGAAGTTGTTTCATCAAACTCAGTTGAATTAGCATCTTTTCATCCCAATAAATCTCTAGCTATAGAAATAGTTGCAATTTGCATTCCTAGACAAATTCCAAGATAAGGTATATTGTTTTCTCTTGCAAAGCGACTTGCTAACATCATTCCTTCAATTCCTCTATTTCCAAAGCCTCCAGGAACTAAAATTGCTTGAGAAACTTTTAATGATTCTTTATAGTTTTGTTCAGTTAACTTATCTGCTTGAATTCATTTAATTTTAATTTTTTTATTAAATTCTCAACCTGCGATTTTTAAAGATTCGATAACAGAAAGGTATGCATCTTGTAATTCTATATATTTTCCAACAAATGTTATTTCGATTTCTTCAGTTGAAGTATCTATTTTTTTATTAAACTGTTTTCAAGATGATAGGTCAATTGTTTTTGCTTTTAGCCTTAATTGACTAATTATTAAATTATGTAAATTTTGATCAGCCATAGCCAGTGGAACTCGATAAATTGAGTCTTGATCTACAGCATCAATAATATTTTGAATAGGAACGTTACAAAATAAAGATACTTTTTCTTTAATTTCTTGTGGTGAATTTTTATCACTTCTTGAAATAATAACATCGGGTTGAATTCCTAAGCTTAACAATTTCTCTTACTGAATATTGGATAGGTTTTGTTTTATATTCTTTAGAAGCAGCTAGTCATAATAATAAAACAACATGAATAAACATTACGTTTTCTTTTCCTTGTTCCATTCTAATTTGACGAATAGCTTCAATAAATGGTTGAGATTCAATATCTCCCACTGTCCCACCGATTTCAGAAATCACAACATCAGCTTTACTTCTCTGAGCAGCTAGATAAACCTTATGTTTGATTGCATCAGTAATATGAGGAACTACTTGAATGGTTTTACCATGTGAGTCTCCACGTCTTTCACCTTCAATTACTTCCAAATAAATTTTTCCAGCACTCGTTGATGAGATTTTTGATAATTCTTCATTAACAAAACGTTCGTAATGACCTAAGTCTAAATCAGTTTCTCCACCATCGGCAGTGACAAAAACCTCACCATGCTGATAAGGAGACATTGTTCCAGGATCAACGTTTAAATATGGATCAAATTTTTGCATAAAGACTTTTAATCCACTTGCTTCTAGTAATGCTCCTATAGAACTAGCTGTGATTCCTTTACCTAACCCAGAAACAACTCCACCGGTTATAAATATAAACTTTGCCATATTTTTCTCCTTTCAGTTTTCAATAATAATTTTAATAATAAAAATAAAAAAGTCGTAAAAACATAAGTTTTACAACTTTTAGAAATTATTCATCATAATCATCGTCATGATCTAAATTAAAACTATCTTCTATATCATCATAATCATCATTTTCATCATAAAATTCATCATCATAATCTTCGTCTAGCTCTTGATTAAAATAATCGTCTTCATCTAATATGGTTGTTTGATCATCTAAATCATCTTGAGAATTAGAAGTTTTTGATTTTTTTTCTGACTCATCAACAAAATTATTGGCAAATTGTCTTTTAATATCTTCAACTTCAGGATCTATACTTAATGCTCATAAACTATCTGAAGTTAAAGCAAAACGATTATCTAAAACCATGTCTCCATATAAATCAGCAATAACTGAGATTTCATCTTTTTTCTGGCTTATCACATCACCTGAAATAGCTTGTCAAATTTGATTTAGACTTGTTGGTTTTTTAACTTCGTGTAGATAATCATAGACTAAGTTTAAATTTGTTTTGTTTGTCATGTTTTCACCTTCTGTTTATTACTCTACTTCTTTTGGAAATAAGTATTTTATCTCATTTGGTTGATTGTTTATTTCATTCATAGTACAAAATAATTTACTTACTTCTTCAAGAGTTTTAATTTGATTTGTAACATTGTCGATTAAATAGATATTTTCATCTTTAAAATTATCTTGTTTTACTTTATACATAACTGATGGTTTTGTAATAATTTCTAATAAATAATACTCCGGATCATATCCTTTTTGAAGTAATTTATCTACTATTGTTTTTCTATCAACAACTTGTTGATCTTTACAAGCAAATAGTTCTCGATTAATAATCCTTTTTGATAAATCACTTAATATTTGATCATTTTCTTCTTTACAATTTGAAAAAATGTTAAACATTAAATAATCATCAATTTTAAGATATTGCTCTAATTCAAGATCTTTGTTGTTGAATAGATTATTAAACAACCCTACTATTCTATCATCTTTAAATTGATATTTGTTTTTAAATAAAGATTTAACTCTTTTAAATCAACTTATAAATACAGCATCAAAACTAATTGAAATTTTGTGATTATAAACTTGCTGGTACATATGATATCTTCCTAGCAAATAAGATTCAATAGCATAGATTGTTTTAAAAGGAAAGACAATTTTATCATCTTTGATTTGAGCGTTTCTAATTAATCACTTAACATCTAAAGTTGCATAATCAACGCCACAGTTATAAGAATCTCTAATTAAATAATCAAATCTATCAGCATCAATTTGTGAACTAACTAATAAATTAATAATTTTATTTTTGTACGTTCCTTGGATAATTGAAACTATATCATTTGCATCAATTTGATAGTTTCTTAAAATTTTGTTGATATCTCCATTGGGATTTTTAATAATTTCAGCTGTGTATTGTTCGTGAGATTTATTTGTGATTTTTTCAAATGTGTGAGAAAAAGCTGTGTGACCTACATCATGCATCAAACCTGCCAATTTAACTAGCATTTGTTCTTTTTTATCAATAAATTGAAAAGCTTTATTTTTAAAAAATTCTGTTAAAACATGATATACACCAATACAGTGACTAAATCTTGTGTGTGTGGCGCTTGGATAGGCAAATTGTGTTCCAGCAAGTTGCAAAATTCTTCTTAGTCTTTGCATTTCACTTGTATTAATAATTTCAATATAAACGGGATGATCAAAATAAATATCTCCGTGAACATTATCTCTAATTACTTTTTCATACATCTTAATCACCTATTACTTACTAAAAGAATTTATGTTATTTAAGACTTTTTCTTTTCCTAATAAGAAAATAACATCTGCTAGGCTAGGACCATGTTGAGATTTTGAAGTAAATATTCGAATAGGCATAAATAATTCTTTACCTTTAACTTGTGCTTTTTGACTTGTTAATTTGATGGCTTGTTTAATATTTTCTAAACTTCAAGTATCTAAATTATTAATTGCAGTTGTAAACACATCAATAACTTTTTGAGAATTTTCTAAACTAGATAGTTCGTTGATGGTTTTATCATCTAAATCAAAATCACTAAAAAATAAATCTAAATGTTTATTTATTTGCGCACCATATTCTAACTCTTTTTTAAATAATAATAAAACAGCGTTTAATCAAGACTTTTCTTTTTTAGTAATATCAAATTTATTGGTATCAATAAATTTAGTTACAAACTCAAGATATTGATCATCACTTAATTGTTTCATATAAACTGAATTAATTCATTTCATCTTAATCATATCAAAAGTAGATGGGGACTTACTAAAACGTTTTTCATCAAACATTTCTATTAATTCACTAACAGATAAGATTTCTTGTTCACCTTTAGGAGATCAACCTAACAGAGCTATATAGTTAAAGATTGCTTGAGGTAAGTAACCTTGATTTTTATATTGCTCTATAAAAAATAATGCGTTACCACTTCTTTTTGATAGTTTTTTACCTGTTGAATCAACAATCAAAGTTAAGTGTCCAAAGACTGGATAATTTCAATTAAAAGCATCATAAATCATCATCTGACGAGGGGTATTGGAAATGTGCTCTTCACCTCTTAAAACGTGAGTAATTTGCATGTCAAAATCATCAACAACAACAGCAAAATTATAAGTTGCAATGCCATTACTTTTGATAATTATAAAATCACCTAAATCTTTTGAATCAAAACTAACTTCTCCTCGAACTATGTCATTAATTATTCACTTCTTATTTTCAGGAACTTTAAAGCGAATTGAAAATTCTTTATTATTAGTTAATTTTAGTTGAATTTCTTTTTCAGATAATTTCAAACATTTTTGAGAATATTTAGTTGCAATAATTCCTTGGGATGTTTGTTGCTGATAATCTTTTTCTAGTTCTTCACTTGTACAAAAACATCTATAAGCAAGTTTTTTTTCAACTAGTTGATTGGCTAAATCTCTGTATCTGTCAAACTTTTGTGATTGCACATATTTTCCATATTTTGCATCTCCAGGGTTAAAAACAGATTCATCGCAATTAATTCCTAGTCATTTTAAATTTTCAAATTGAGACTCAATTGCTCCTGAAACATTTCTTTCTAAATCAGTATCTTCAATCCGCACGATAAAACTACCATTATAATGTTTAGCAAATAAAAAATCCATTAGAGCAGTTCTTGTATTCCCGATATGTAAAAATCCAGTCGGTGATGGTGCATAACGCAATCTGTATGACATAAATTATCTCCTTTACAATCGTATATATTGTAATACCAAATTTTAAAAAAGGACTATATTTATTTATTTTCAAAAAACCATTGAAAATAATTTGATTGTAATTATTAGCTCTCATTATTGTATTAGCAAAAATCTCACAATTAATTTATAAATTATAACAAAATTACTAACTTACTGTTTAAGCTCAAACTATCTATAATTGACTATTGAAAACAAAAGCATTATAAATATGATAGTATATAAAAATGGACAGAAATATAGGAGCGTGATTATGAAAGTTTTAGTTCTATTAGAATCACCATCAAAAATATCTAAAATTCAACAATATCTACAACAAAGCTTTCCAAATAATCAATACACAGTACTTGCAAGTGGAGGACATATTGCAAAAATAGCCGATAAAGGAACTTGAGGATTAGGAATTGATTTTCAAACAATGCAACCTGAGTTTGTGTTAGAAAAAACTAGATCTAAAATAGTTTCTGAAATTAAAAAAGAAGGTAAAAAAGCTGATCTAATCGTTCTTGCTTCAGATCCAGATAGAGAAGGAGAAGCGATTGCCTGACACTTAGCCAAATTATTTGAAGATCAAGATAAAGAAATTAAACGTGCAACTTTTAATGAAATTACAAAAGAAGCAGTTAGCGAAGCTTTTAATAATTTAAGAGAAATTGATATGAACCTAGTTCAAGCACAATTTGCAAGACAAATGTTAGATAAAATTATTGGTTATTTAGTATCAAAATCACTACAAAAATCAACAGGTTTAATGAGTGCAGGCCGTGTTCAAACTCCAGCACTAAATATTCTTGCAACACGTGATGAAATTATTAAAAAATTCAAAGAAACTTTATATAAAAAGATCTTTGTGATTGATAAATTAAAAACTATTAGACTGGTTTTAACTAAAGACAAAAATGATAGATTAGTAAATACTGAAAAAACATACTACATCACAGATCAACAAGCAAAAGAAATTGTTGAAGAACTAACTGAAATTTATAAATGTACTGATTATAAATCAACTGCTTTTGAAACAAGAAGTTTTAAACCTTATTCAACTGCTGGATTACTTCAAGATGGATTCAGTAAATTAAAATTAAGCGCTGGTCAAATTACTCTAGCTGCACAAAAATTATATGAACTTGGATATATTACTTATATTCGTACAGATTCAGTTAAATATTCTGATCATTTTATTAAAGATGCTAAAGAATATATTAATAAGAACTATTCAGAAGAGCTATTTAAAGAGCCTGTTGCTGGTAAAAAAGATTTAAATAGTCAAGAAGCTCATGAATCAATTAGACCAACTGATATTTGACTAACTCCAGAAAAAGCAAAATTAGAAATTCAAGACACAGTTCAACAAAGAGTTTATAGTTTAATTTGGTGAAACTCTATTAAATCTTTAATGAAAGGTCCTAGCGGATTTAATCATAGATGAACATTTAAAAATAATAACTATGAATTTAAACAATCATGACAAGAAGTTTTAGATCTTGGATATCAAGCTATTAAACACTCATCAAGTGATGAAAATATTGAATTAAATGAAGATGAAGAAGTTGAAGAAATTTTAAAACAAAAACCTCGTTTTGAGTTCAATAAGGGATTTGAGTTAAAACTATCAAAAAAACATATTAAAGTTGAAGATGCTAAAACAAACCCGCCTAAAATGTTTAACCAAGCAAGTTTAATTAAAGAGCTAAAAAATTTAGGAATTGGAAGACCATCTACATACAACCCAATACTAACAAAATTAAAAGATCGTCAATATATTGAATATCCAAGATCAAAACCAATCACTGTGACAACTAAAGGTTATGAGGCTAATAATTTCTTATACCAACACTACAAAGATTTTTTCAATCTAAACTACACAGCTGAGATGGAAGAAAAACTAGATAGAATTATTGAAGGCGATTTTGATTATCAATTATGATTAAGTGAGATTTTTGCTTCTCTAGACAAAAAAGTTAAAGAAGAAATTTCTCAAGTAACAACTGATGTATTGTGTCCTAGATGTAAACAAGCAAATTTGACTTTCATTAAATCTAAATTTAATCGAGGTAGAGGTTGTTCAAACTTTACAAAAACAGGATGTGGATATCGAGAATACGAACAACCTGATGGAACTTGAAAAGAATATGTTCCCGCAGCTAAGGAACAAGATTCTAAGCAGGAAAAAAACTAAATTAAAAGATTTTTATAGTTTAAACAGTTGTTTATCACAAACAACTGTTTTTAATTGTAATTCAAACAATAATTAGTAAAATTAATTAGTAACTGTGGATTTTTTCATATGTTTCAATCTTATAAAAAAACAAAAGGAGAAAGTATGAAGCAGAAAAAAAGTTTATTTGCTAAACTAAAAAACTTAATTAAAGAAAACTTTACCTTGTTTATTTTAGCTTTAGCAGATCTTTCAATTATGGCAATTCCATTTTATATGGATAACTTTATTCCAAACATTAATGCCAACTTCAAACTTCCGCAAGCTGATTATTCACAAGCTGGAGCAATTTATGGTTTTGTTTCATTGCCTTGTTATTTAATAGGTGCCTGACTTGGAGATAAATTCAGAAGTAAGTCATTGATTATGGCTGGAATAGGTATAACCGGGCTTTTAGGTATTTGATATATCTTTGTACCATTTATTCCATATTTTGCTGGAGTTACAGATCAACAAATCACTGGCGAAATTTTAATTGCAGTTAGAACACAATTATTTGTGATATATGGTGGTTTTGCATTTGCTACTTGTGCATTATTCTGAGCACCACTATGAAAATTAGTTAAAAACCAAAATGTTGATCACTTACCAGAAGAATTAAAAGAAAAAAAGGTTGGTAAAAATAATGGAATCCAAGGAATGTTAAATGGATTGATGGGATTGTTAATTGCTTTATTTGGAACATTATTATTCTACTTAAGTAAAGAAGATGGTGGTACTGCGATTTTAGGAAAAGTTGCAGGAGTTAATATTAGCTTTTTAATTCTAATTTCTATTTATACAAGTCTAATTATCATTTCACTAATATTAACTTTATTTTTTATTCATGAACCTAAAACAAAAGAACCTCCAACATTTTCTTTTAAATCAATTATTGATGTTTTAAAAGAAAAAACTGTTGTTTTATTAGCTATTTTAATTTTAGGTGTTTATATGTTACAAATGGGATTAAGCTCTTATATCAACTACCTAAAAAATATCTTTTTAGTTCCTACAGTGATTGTTGGAATTGTGGGAACATTTAGAACCTATGCCATGAGATTTCTAATAGCTGGATGGTTTGGAAGATATGCTGACAAGAAAAAATCATACATACCTCTAATTTGTATTGCTCTAGCAATAGGAATGGTTTTAGTAGCTGTGGCAATTGTTTTACCAGAACTTAACCCAAATCAAAAATTTAATGATAATAGTGCAGTGTCAATAATTTTACAAGTAGCTGCTTGTTTAAACCTAATTTTATTAGGAGCTGTAACATGAGCAGCAGTAACTATTAGATGATCTCCAATCGGAACCGATTTAGGAATTGAAAATCATAATTACGCTGCTGCAGTAAACATAATTAGTGTTATTGCTTTTAGTCCTGATGCTTTCTTTAAACAAATTAGATCAGCAATCGAAAGAAATCATCATATGAATCTTAATGATGGTACTCAAGTTGCAGATAAACTAGGTAATCAGTTAATTCTAGTTACTGTATTAGTGTTTGCAGCAATTGGACTAGCTGCTGGGATTGGATTACACTTTATTCTTAAAAAGAGACGTGATCAAAGTGAAATGGTTGAATTAGTTCAAATTCAAAAGTCAACTTAAAATCAATAAAGCATCACTTTGATGCTTTTTTTAAACTAAAAAAGTTGCAAGCAAATAAGCTCACAACTTACCTAATTAATATCTTATCCAACAATTGAGATTGGTAGTATTCCAGTTAGTACAATTAATAGAATTGATAACACTGTTAAACATCCAACCAGTGGCATAATTCCTTTTAAGTATCTTGAATATCCAACTCTTGAAATAGATACAGCTCCCATAACAACTCCACTAGTTGGTGTTATTAAATTAACTATTCCTGAAGCAAATTGAAATGCAGTTAAAGCTCCGGTTGCTGCATATAAATCTAGTTGATTATTTTTCATCAAAGAACTAGTTAGTAAAGGAAATATTGCAGTAGCAAATCCTGTGGTTGAAGGAATTAAAAATGATAATGGAATAAATAGAATAAATAAAACTAACGATTTTACTATACTATTAGTAATCCCACCAATTGAATTACTAATTCCAGCAACAAATAATGATTGTAGGTTTGTTTGATCTAGGATAAATCCAACCCCTGCAGCTGTTCCAATAATTAAAGATACAGATAAAATGTCACTTGCACCTTCAAACCATACTTTAAGGAATTTTTCTTCTCCCATTCAGTTGATAAAACCTAAAATAATGGCACTAAATAAAAACATTGCAGCAGTTACATCTAACCCACCATTTCCTCATCCTGGAATTACAGCAGATAAATAAGGAATGTGTTGTTTGATTCAATTAGCATGATCAGCCATAGTTGATGTATTAAATATTGCATCCCAACCAATTAAATAAATAATCATTATCACAAATGTTAAAGCAAAAATCACTAATGAAACTTTTTTTCTTCAATCCAATTTAATTTGATCAACTCTATTATGTAAAAAGAATTTTTTATCTCCTTCTAAAGTTGAAAAAGTAACAGATTTTGATGGATTTTTTTTAACTCTGATCGCATAGATCATAGTAAAGGCAATTGTAAATGATGTAAGTATAAATCAGAAAATAATACGTAAGATTAGTCCGTTTCCAACAGTCATTTTTGTAGCAGTTTCAGGTAGTTTACTATTAATTGCATCGATAACAATTGGCACTAAAAATGGGTTAACTGTAGAAGCAAGAACTCCTACACCAGCACCAGCCATAACAATCAATACTCCAGTAAAAACATCAAAACCAGCCATTAACATTAATGGAATAAAAATCATATAAAATCCTAGTGATTCTTCAGCCATTCCTTCAACTGATCCAAATATTGAAAAGAATGTCATTAATGGAATGATTGCTCAAACTTCTTTTCCCTTTAATTTAGCAACAATAGCTTGAGAAAATCCTTCCAAAGCCTTTGAAACTACTAACATATGAATAAATGCGCCAATACATAAAACAAAGATAATAATGTCTGCTTTATCTATAAATCCTTTGATTGGAGCGTACATAACATCGGCAATACCAATCGCTTGAATTCTTGCTTTACCAACAAATCTTGCAACACCATCAAAACCAATAACATAGCTATTGTTTTGTCAGACACTATCTTTCATGTTTTTAGTTCAACCTTGTGAGACTAGATTATCCATAAACTCTATTCATTCATGATTATTACCTGGTTGAACATTTGGTTTAGTTTGAACTCATTTGTCATAGACATTTTTTAGTGTTGAATCATATTTTCAATCTACAAAAGCTATTTTTTTATCAATATCAGTTTGGACATTAGCTCAGTATAAGATTCAAGAAACTAACATTAAAACAAACATGATTAAAAGAAGAATGCTAAAAGAAGAAATCATCTTAAACTTACGCTTTTTTTTGATTGTTTTGCTTTCAAAATCATTACTGGGCGCTGATTTTGTCTTAGTCTGATGACTATTCATATAATTCTCCTTTCTAGCAAAATAGATGCACTTGATATTAATTATACTTAAAATCATCAAAATAAAAATATCCAAAATAAAAGCATATTTGTCAATATGCTTTGGATTATTTTAAATTCCTTTAGAGTTTAATTTCTCTTGTAACTTCTGATAATCAGGCAAAAATGTTGAAAGATATCGTCAAAAATCTTTTGAATGATTAGGATAGATAATATGAGATAACTCATGAACAATTACATAATCAATTACTTTTGGTTCAAAATGTATAAGTTTAGTGTTATAAACGATATTTTTTTGTTTGGTATTACAATAACCTCATTTTGACTTCAAAACTTTAACAGAAACGCCATTAAATTCAATTTGCATTTTTTCAGCCCAAAAATTTGTTCGACTTACAAATCAATTTTTATAACTTTTAGCTAATAGGTTATAGATCTTTTCTAGTTGAATCTGATTGTTAAAATAGTTTTTCATAACTATTTTGTTATCAATGATTTTCGAATGAATATTATCATCAACTAACTGTATTTCAAATGGATTTTCAAATACTTTGACTCAAGGTTTTGAACTATAAAAATCATAAGCTTTTAAAAATTCATAACTATTTTGAACCCTTAGTAATTTTGAAATATGTTTATAAACAAAGGGTTCTATTAAATAAATTGGTGTGTTTATTGGGGCTGAAACTACTATCTGATTATCAATTAATTTAAGAATGATATTTTTTTGATTTTTATAAATTACATAATATGTTATGAGATTTTTTTGATATATTAGTTGGTGTTTTTCTTTCATAATTAAACGTTAAATTTAAAAAAGCAGATATCTCCATCTTGCATAACATAGGTTTTTCCTTCAAGTCTCATTTTGCCTGCTTCTTTAACAGCTTTTTCACTACCTAATTCAAATAAATCATTAATTGCATAAACATCAACTTTAATAAACCCTTTTTCGAAATCAGTGTGGATCACTCCAGCACATTTAGGTGCAGTTCAACCTTTTTTAAATTGTCAGCTTCTTGCTTCTTGAACTCCAGCTGTAAAAAATGTTTGTAATCCTAAGGTTTGATAACTAACTTGTATTAACTGATCTAAACCAGATTGCGTCACTCCTAATTCTTTTAAGAATTCTATTTTTTCTTCTCGGTTAGCTTCTGATAGATCTTCTTCAATTTTGGCACAAATTTTTACTACTTGGTTATTGTTATTTTTTGCAAATTCTTTAACTTTTAAAACATATTCATTATCTTCAAATAATGAATCGTCATTGACATTACATACATAAATAATAGGTTTAGAAGTTAGCAATTGATAAGATTTTAATATTTTAGTTTCTTCAGGCTCTAAAGTTAGAGTGTTTAATAATTGTCCTTTATTTAAAGTTTCTAATAACTCATTTATTAAACTAGCTTCAGCTACAAATGTTTTTTCTCCGCTCTTAACTTTAGGATTTATTTTTTCTAATCTCTTTTTTAAAGTTGCTTCATCAGCTAATATTAATTCTAAATTAATAATTTCAATATCTCTAATAGGATCAACACTTCCTTCAACATGAGTGATATCTTTACTATCAAAACATCTAACAACTTGACAAATTGCATCCGTTTCTCTAATATTTGCTAAAAATGCATTTCCTAATCCTTCGCCCTTGCTTGCTCCAGCAATTAAACCAGCAACATCGACAAACTCAATTGTTGTAGAAATCTTTTTTTTAGAATTAAAAATCTCTTGTAATCTATCAAGTCTTTGATCTGGTACTTCAACAATTCCAATATTTGGTTCAATTGTTGCAAACGGATAATTAGCTGCTTCAACTTTTGAATTAGTGATTGCATTAAATAAAGTTGATTTTCCCACATTTGGTAAACCTACGATCGCTACTTTTAATCCCATAATTATTCCTTCTTAATTATTATTTTTAACTGCTTTTGTAATCTTTCTCTTGATAATTCAATAAACAAATCAAACTTATCACAACTTCTAAATTTATACTTAGCTCCGATTCTGATCAATTCTCATCTGGTGGTTTTGCTTGGGTGAGTCTTTTTTAACTCAATAAAATCTCCTATTTCTAAATCTAAGTAATTCATTTTATTTGCTCTCTTTTTTAATTTGTGAATATTTTCTTGGATAGATGGGATTGGTGTGAGTTAGCTTTTTATAAAATAAATTAACTCTTAGTCCAAAACCAGAATCAGATATTTTTTGAGTATTTATTAACTTTAAACTTAATTTTTGATCCTTATTTTTTAGATCATTTATTTCTTGATATGCTCGAGGTCCTTTTAGTAAAATAAACATTCCATCAACTTTTAATAATTGCACTCCAATTTCTAAAATAATATCTAAATAAGCAACAGCACGACTAACAATTATCTCAAAAGCTTCTTTGTATTGACTAGTTAGTTCTTCAGCTCTTTTATTAATAATTTCAACATCTTTTAGTGTTAATTTATCAACTACTAGTTTTAAAAAATTAACTTTTTTATTATTAGATTCAATTAAAGTTAGTTTAATCTCTGGAAAAAATATCTTTAAAACTAACCCGGGAAAGCCAGGACCTGTTCCGATATCAGCAATTTTTTGATTAGTTATTTCAAATTCTTCAACAAATAATAAAGAATCTAAAAAGTGCTTTTCAAATACTTCATTAAGTTCAGTTATTCTTGTTAAGTTATACTTTTTATTTTCAGTTATTAATAGTTCATAATACAAGTTTAACTTAGTTTTTATTTCTTCTGTTATAGCAAAGTTCTTATAGTTATCAAATATTTCTCAATGATTAAACATTAAAATAAGTTAGGTTTAGCTTTAATAAAGTAAACAACTCCACTATAAACACTAAAGAAAGTAGCTAGATACATAGGTATTAACACTAACTGGTTTTGTCAACTAAATTCAGATCAATTATAAAATTTTGTATTAAAGAAAAATAAAATACTTAATCCTATCATTTGAAATGTTGTTTTTAGCTTGCCGCCCATACCAGCTGCTAAGGTAATGTTGTTTGAACTTAAAATCATCCTAATAAAATCAACTATTGTATCTCTTAGAATTAAAATAATAGCTATTCAGATTGGTAACACTTGAAAAACTGCAAACAAAATAAGTGTTGAATTAACTAATAACTTGTCTGCAATAGGATCAAAAAATTTCCCAAACCTGGTTACTAAGTTAAATTTTCTAGCATATCAACCATCAATATAATCTGTTAGTGAAGCAATAATAAAGATTACTCCTGAAGTATATCAAGCTATTCTACTAAATTTAGGATCATCTAAATAATAATCTGTTATTAATAAAACCAGAATAATTGGTACTAAAAAGACTCTAATAGTAGTTAATATATTTGGTATATTAATATTACTTTTTTTCATATCCAACCTCACAATTGCTTTAATTTTATCACACTTAAATTTTAGAAAAAATAAAGTCAAGTTAACCAAAGCCAAGAATAAAAAAGAGCCAAAATAATTAGCTCATATTTTCTAATTGTTTAAGAATAATACTTACCCTTTTAAAAATGATTAAAAAGATTGTGTAATTAACTGTAAATTTTAATATAGTAAACCCAAATGTAACTGGTAGATATACTTTATATGTTTCTATAGGTATGTTATATAACTTAAAAATAAAACCATAGTTAGTTATAAGAGCAACCAATGAAGCAACAACAAGTGAAATAAAACAAGCTAGCATTGTCCATCAAATTTCATAGTCAAGAAATCTTTGATATCTATTAGAAGTTAAATGCACTCTTTTAATTATAAATAGTGATGTTGACAAAACTATAACCGCACTAAGATCAATTAAAGTCATAGAAAGTAACCCAACAGGTTCACTTCCTAGAATAAATCTCATAAAAATTGCAGTTAAAGTAAACATCGAAGCCCAGAATAAGTTTGTTGAAATAACAACTACAGCAATTACTCAATAACTTAGCTCTAGGACTAAAAATTGATAAATTGGTATTAAACCCATTACATATTTAGAAAATAATGTACAAACAATTTCTAGTGCTAGCAACATTGAGAGCAATGCTACTTTTGAACTTGAAATTGCAAAATATTGTTTTCACACTGCTTTTTTAGTTTGTTTTGTTAATTTTACTAATTGCTTATTATTATTATTATTATTATTTTGAAATGTATCTTTTTGTATCATTTTTATTCACTGAAATTACTTTCATTTTTCTTTCTTGAATATATCAAAGTACTCAAACATACCCAAGACTTAAAACTGTAGATAAAACAAATATTGGACCTTGAGAACCTGTAGATTTAAACCAATTTGCTTTTCCTTCAATAACATCAAGTGGAACTGCAAATGTAAAGATTCCCATAATAGTAAATAATGAAAATGCGATAATTGATGCAATACAAATTGGCACAAACCCTTTACGTTTTTGAACTTCAACTTTATTTGTTTTTCTATTTCATAAAGCTGCTATAAGAATTATTGTGACAATTCCAAATGAAAAACATGAACTAGCTGATGAAAAAATTCCTATTAAGTTTGCTATTTTATCGCTTGCACCCGGATCTTGGGCTACACCTACAGATGAGTAAGTAGCAAGCAAGCCTTTCTCAAGGCCAGAAAATGCTCCAACAATAATAAATAGTGAGTATGCGATAATTGCGATTGATGTTGTTGTAATTCCGATCTTTTTAATTGACATTTCTTCAATTTTTTTATGATGTAGATTATCAGCAATATCCGATTCTAAACCAGTTATTGCTATATAAGAATATGCCATAACTCCTAGTAAAGGAACAATGATTAAAATAATACCAACCACTAAACTAATTATAATATTAGCTGTCTCTAAAACTTGACCTTTGTTAAGCATTCTTTTTAATAATGCTTCAATAGTTCCATCTGGTGAACCCAAAAATAGCGAAATAGCCATTAGAGAATAAAATAGTGCAACAAATACCATTCCAAATAATAATGCTTTAGGAACTACATCTTTGTGCTTTGCTCTTTTTTGTGAGTTACAAATATAAATAAATCCGTCAAATGCAAATAATATTCCACCAAAACCTCTAAAAAATAGTAAAGGCTCTCATCTGTTGATGCTTCAAGCTTCATTAGGTGCTATACCCGGAGTTATTCCATTATTTCCAAATGTTCCATCTTTTAGTCCAAAGATTATAGCAATAGTAAACCCACCTATCAAAGCAATAATTAGCGGAATAAATTTAAAGATTGTTCCATAAGTTTGAATTTTTTTTGAAGCGTTTAAGCTTAATATGTTAATTAAACCAGTGATTGCAATAATAGCAATTCCAACAACTAACATTAAAATCACGTATGCATAACCTGGTATTTCAAACTTAGCAATCTTAAGAGCGGAACTAACTGCAGTAGCTGTAAAAACCGACTGAATAATCGGTGCATATAAATAAGATTGTAAAACTGAAAAAAATGAACCTCATTTACGATTTATAAATTTTTGAGCTTAAACGCTTACTGTACCACTACCTTCTTTCAAAGTTGAAGATGAGATTTCTAAAAATAAATAAACAACCGCAACACAAGATAACCCAACTATTAGTCACAAAATAATTGCAATAATCGGGTTGTGTGTTCCGGTTAGCACCTCTTTATTTTTGATATAAATTCCAGCACCAACAACAGTACCAATAACCATGGCAAATAAAGTAAGAAACTCAAACATTTTTCCTTTATTTTTCATAAATATAAATACCTTTCTGCTCCTCTCAATTAATATTATATACTTTAGCAATATTTATATTAAGTAGTAATTAAATGACAAATTTACTTATAAAAATCTAATAATTATTGAAAATAAAACCTATAATCAAGATTTAAAGATTACTTTATAAACTTTTTTAAATATTTCAGCTAAAACTCAAGCAAATATTTCCAAGCCTAATAGGATTAAAAGTCAGCAATTTAAACCATTATTTATTAATTCAAAGTTAAAAAGATTGCTTGAATAAATATTAGCAAAAACAATTATAAAAGGTAATGTAGCAAAAAATAGCATACCAAAAATCATTTGTTTTGATGGCATAGATTTAATAAATGCAATTTGTTCAGTTCTAAACACTAAAATTATCACAATGTGAGTTAAAACCGCTTCAATAAAATAAGCTGTTTGAAATTGATTAATAACATCGGGATTTTGTCCTTTAAGATCAAAAGCAAAGTATAAAACAAAAAAGTTAATAAGACTAATGATCGTTTGAACTAATCCATTAAATAAACCAAAGGGAATAATCGTTTTAAAATTTCATTTTTTAGGTTTTTGAATACTAATCTCATCAACGTTGTCAAAAACAAAGATTAGGTTAGCAAAATCAAAAATTAGATTTTGAATTAAAAGCTGAACTGGTGACATTGCTTCAAAATTTAATCACATAGCTGCAATTAATAAAGTTAACATAATTCCAAAATTTGATGCTACAGTAATTTTGATATATTTAATAGCATTAGCAAAGGTTTGTCTTCCTTTAATAAAAGCATTTTCTAAGACATCTAAATCTTTTTCTAACAAAATAACATCAGCACTTGCTTTAGCTAGTGGAGTAGCATTGTTAACTGAAATTCCAACATCAGCTTTTTTAAGTGCAACAGCATCATTAACTCCATCTGCTAAATAGGCAACTACATTCTCTTTTTTTAAGCTTTGAATTATTTGAGCTTTTTGAAATGGAGATAATTTATAAAAAATGTTAACTGATTGAACTAATTCATCTAACTCTAAAGAATTTAACTTTTCTAGTTGTTGACCTGAAATAAGTTTGGATGAATTAATCTTAATCTTATCAGTAATATGTTTAGTGGTATTTTTTGAATCACCTGTTAAAACTTTTATCTCAATACCATATTTTTTAAACGTTTGAATTGTTTTGTCTACATCTGGTTTTAAAATTTCTTCAAAAACTGCTAAACCTTGATAAACTAAATTACTATTTTGAATAGTATCAGTTATTTTAGAAGCAATTAAAATAACTCTATATCCTTTTTTTGTTCAATAATTAACCTGATCTAAAATCTCAGATTTTAACTTTTTAGTAAGTTTAATAACCTTATTATCTTTATAAACAAAAGAAATAATTTCTAAAACCTCTTCAGCACTACCTTTAGTAATTTGAATAGTTTGCTTGCTATCATTAATTAAAACTGAATTAATTCTAGTTTCATGACTAAATTGTTGTTCATCTATTAAACTTATCTTTGATAAATCTACATCTAAAATAGAATTAAGAATTGCTTTATCAATACTATTAAACAAGTTCTTTTGATAATAAGCATTATAAAATAAATACTTTTTTAATTTATCAGAACTGTTATTATTAATATTTTTATAATCAGTTAATTTAATATTTTCTAATGTTAAAGTACCAGTTTTATCAGTTGCAAAAACATTAACTAAACCCATATTTTGAATTACAGATAGTTTTTTAACAACTACTTTTTGTTTAGATAATTTTTTACTTGCTAGTTTTAAATTAGATGAAATAATTGCAGGTAATGCTTCAGGAGTTAAAGACACAGCAATCGAAAGTCCAAAAATAATTGCTGAACTTCAGGTTAAAAAACCATTTTTAAATAATGAAATAATTGTAATGATAGGAACTAAAGTTAATATAAAAACTACTAAGATTTTAGTAATTCTTCTCATTGATTTTTCATAATCAGTTAATGATTCATCATCGGCTATTTTTAATAATGAATTTGCATAGTTATTTTCTCCAACATTTATAACCACAGCTAAACATGTTCCAGATAATACAGTAGTTTCTTTAAATAAAATATTTTCTAAAGTAATTAAGGTTTTGTTTTTATTATTAATATCTTTTCTAATTGCTTGATTTTCACCAGTTAAAGTTGACTGATCAACATATAAATTATCATTTCAAATAATACGACAATCACTTGGAACAATATCGCCTTTATTTAATAAAATAACATCACCTATTGTTAATTTCGACTGTTCTAGTTCTATTAAATTAGATTTTATTTTTTCAAAAGTCAAATTACTAAAATCAGTAATTTGATTATTTAAAACAAAAAAGTGATTCTCTATCATTTTATTTAATTTAATATTAGTTTGATAAGCTTTATATTCTTGAATAAAATCAACAGTACTAGCTAAAAAGATCATAAAAATAATCATAATTGCTGATATTAAAGTAATGATATTATTATCAACAACTAAATAAATAATAAGTTCTAAAATACCTATGATTCATAACAAAATATTAAAAGGTTCAAACAGAGCTTCTAATAACTTTTTGATAACTTCAAATTTTTTAGTAACTATATAATTATTTTTAAATTTTAAAGTGTTTAGCTCTCTTTGTTGGTCATCAAGTCCGATATTAGATCCTAAAAGTTTTTCTAATTTATTAACATTAGTTTTAGATACTTTGAAAACATAATCTTGATGACTATACTTTAACTGTTCTTGTTTAGTCTTTTTCTTAAACATTGTTCTAATCCTTTTAAATTTATAATATTGTATCAATACCAAAAAAACAAGCATAATAAAAAATGGCTAAAGCCATTTTAAATTAACTTAAATTAACGGTTAGGATTCATTTTTTCTTTAACTGATTTGGCAACTTGGAATTTAACAACTCTGTGTGCTGGAATATTAATTTTTTCTCTAGTTTGAGGGTTGAATGATTCTCTAGCTTCACGTTCAACAACTTCAAATTTACCAAATTTAGGAATTAAGATTTCTTCACCATTTTCTAAGTGTTTTTTAAGAACAGTGAATGCATTTTCAAACACTTCTTTAACATCGACTTTAGTCATTGATTTTAGTTCTTCTGAAGAATATAAAGATTCTAAAAGAGCCGCTTTAGTAACTTGTGGGTATTTCTTAGCTGGTTTACGAACTTTTTTAACAGACACTAATTCTAAAATGTCTTCAAATGGTTCTTCAGCCACCATTTTAATTGGTTCAGCAGCCTTAACATTTTCTTTTTTAACGGTTTTTGGTTTTGGTTTTTCTTCATGAACTTTATTTGTTATCATTGAATCACTTGGAATAATTATAATGTTTTCAGAAACAGGAGTTTGAATAATTGTAGCTTTCTTTTCTTGCTTAACAGGGTCTTTGTGTTTCATTTCAGAACTTGAGTTTTTAGCCATTTTTTTAGATGCAGATTTTTTGTGTTCTACAGCTGGTTGGTGTTTGTAATAATGAATATAAGCAAGTAATGAAAAGAATAAGCATAAAGGAACTAATGTAACTAGTAAAATGTTTAAAAACATGTCAAGATCGCTAGTACCTCACACGAAAGTACCATTAAACATCAAACTGAAATTATTTAATGATCATAAAAATTTTGGATCAGGTTTTCCACCACCATTTGTTGATGATGATCATACATTAGCAAATTTAAGAACTATAGTTGCTATTAAAGAAATGAAAAAAAACACTAAGAACATTCTAGCAACAAACAATGACAAGGGTTTAGCCATTTCACGTTCTTTTTTCATATTTTAAAATATCCTTTCTTCAATTTTATAGTTAGTACTATTTTTTAAAAAGTATCTAATTTGGGGCTTTTTTGAGTTGATTTCATACTCCTAGCCTATTTTTATTATATTATTTTTACTTTACTGTTTTTTTATTACAACATTATAAAACTATATAAAAAGGATAGATTATACTAAATAGAATTACTTTCTTGAGAATATTGCTTTTTTAAATAAAATAACAACATTTGAATATCTGCAGGATTAACTCCTGTAATTCTTGATGCTTGTCCGATATTTAAAGGTCTTATTTTTTCTAGTTTTTGTCGTGCTTCAGTAGCTAAATTTTCAACTTTAGAATAATCAATATTATTAGGTATTTTTTTACGTTCTAATTTAATTAATTTTTCTACTTGTTGGCGTTCTTTTTTAACATAACCTTCAAATCTGGTTTCAATAACTATTGATTGCAGCTGATTAGTTTTTAAGTTTTTTAAGCTTGGAATAAATTCAATTAATTCTTCAATTTCAACAGTCGGGATTTTAATAAGTTCATAAGCACTATATCCATGTTGAATATTAGCTTGATTCTTATTTTTTAAATTAATTGCTAGTTGAGATTTTGGTGTAAATCTTAATTCTTTTAATTCTTTAATAGCATCATTAATTTGATCTAAATAAACTTGATATGCCTGTCATTCTTGATCAGAAATTAAACCAATTTTTCTTCCATATTCTTTTAATCTTAATTCTGCATTATCATTTCTTAATAACAATCTGTGTTCAGCACGACTAGTTAATAATCGGTATGGTTCTCAAACACCTTTGTTAATTAAATCATCGATCATAACTCCGATATAAGCTTCATCTCTTCTTAAAATTAATGGTTCCAAACCATCTATTTTTCTAGAAGCATTAATTCCAGCAATTAAACCTTGACTAGCCGCTTCTTCATAACCACTGGTTCCATTGATTTGTCCAGCAGTAAATAAATTTTGCACATTTTTTAATTCTAAGCTTGGAAAAAGTTGGGTTGGATCGATACAATCATATTCAATTGCATATGCTCAGTGTTTAACTTTAACATTTTCAAACCCAGGAAGTGATTTTAACATTTGCTCTTGAACTTCAATTGGCATTGAAGTTGAAAAGCCTTGCACATATCAAGTATCCCCATTTAAAGTCTCTGGTTCAATAAATATTTGATGAGTTTCTTTATCTTTAAATCTGACAATTTTATCTTCAAAACTAGGACAGTATCTCGGACCAATTGATTCAACAGTTCCTGAATACATTGCTGATTTTTCTAAGTTTTTTTCAATAATTTTTTTAGTTTCAGGTGTTGAATGAATTAAATAACATAACTCTTGTTTTGCAATTGGAGTGTAGTTATCAGTTAGAAAACTAAACGCTAGTTTCATATCTGTTCCAGGTTCTTTAATTGCATTACTTAAATCTACTGAATCACGATAAACTCGTGCAGGTGTTCCAGTTTTAAAACGTAGTAATTTAATTCCTAAATCTAATAATGACTTACTAATTCCTTTAGTTGTTTGTTCATGATTGGGACCAGACTCAAATCTTTCAACACCTTTTAAAATTTCAGATTTTAAATAAGTTCCTGTTGTGATAATCACTGCTTTGGCACTTAAAGATGATCCATCATCAAACACAATTCCACTAACAACATTATCTTTATAAATTAAACCTTCACAGGCTTTAGTAATTAAGTCTAAGTTTGGCTGAGTTTTAATTTTGTTTCTCATATATTCAGAGTATTTATCTTTATCTGATTGTACTCTTAAAGCTCATACTCCTGGACCACGTGATGAATTTAACAATTTAGTTTGAAGAGCGGTTTTATCTGCAGCTTTAGCCATTTCGCCACCTAAGGCATCGATTTCTCTAACAACGATTCCTTTCGCTGGTCCACCAATACTCGGATTACATGGCATAGTAGCTATTTTGTCTTCATATAAATTTATTAAAGCTGTTTTTTTATTTAAACGTGCACTAGCTAATGCTGCTTCAACTCCAGCATGTCCACCACCAACAACAATAACATCATAATTTGTCTGCATAAATTCACCTTCTTTTTAATTCTTAATATATATTAATATAAACATAACAAAAAAGAAAATATAGTCCTAGATTTGTAAGCACAAGCTAGTATTAATATTAACAAGGAGAAGCTATATGAATAAAGCTTTAATTATAGTTGATTATCAATATGACTTTGCTTGTAGTAACGGTAGTTTGTATGTAAAAGGTGCTGAAGAGCTAAGTAATAAAATATTTGAATTATCTAAAAAAAGAAAACAACAAGGATGAATAGTAGTAGCTACTAAGGACTGACATCCTAAAAATCATTGTTCTTTCAATCAGTGACCTAGTCATTGTGTTCAAAATACTAAAGGATCAGAACTGTATTTTGACTCAACTTATGTAGATTTAATTATTCAAAAAGGTCACGATAAAAATACTGAAAGTTATAGTGGTTTTTTTGATGATAAAGGTAGATCAAATCATTTAAATGAATATCTGAAACAAAATAATGTTACTGAACTAGAAATAGTTGGAGTTGTTACTGAAATATGTGTAAAAGCAACTTATGATGATGCAGTTAAACTTGGATATAATGCATATGTAAATTTAGAATATTGTAAAGGTTTTGAATAATAAAAAAAGTTTAGGTGATTTCCTAAACTTTTTGCTAAAGAAAGAGATCAGTAATTTATTCTTGTTCAGGGAATATTTTTTTAATATTTTTATCAACATAATATAAATAATTACTTATTAAATATTCACCTATTTCATCAAATGTGATTTGTTTAGAACCGTTTACTAATATAGAATAATCTTCAAATTTTACTAATTTACGATTTCTTAAAAACATGATTCTTCTTGTAAAATAATCTATAAATTCAACTAAGTTATATCCTATCATCATAATGAAAGAACTTTCATCAGTAATTTTAATTTTATTCGTTATTTTCATTATTATCGCAGTAATGTTAAGCCTTCTTTGATACACACTTCTTCATCATCAAAATCCAGAATTAATATAAGGATTAGAAGTTTTATTATTTTTGTAAAGAATTTCTAGTTTATAAAAGGTATTTACACCTTCATTTTCTTTAATTACTTTTTTAACTTGATTCTCTAGTAGTTCTTTTTTATATTCGAATGAAGTTGTAAAAATTTTTGAAAATTTTTTAATGGTAATGATAAATAAAATAAGTGATAAGAAAAAACTAACTAGAGACGGAACTAATAAAAATCAAAAATATTTTCATAAAATTGTTATAGACTCCAAGGATGAACGATCAAGAAATAATGATTCTAAAAATAAAAAAGGTAATAATAATGCAGCAATATATAGTAGAAAATAAAAAATAATTTCACGAATGTTGTTTGGTCTTATAGAGTATAAAGATTCTATATCTATATACTTTTGAAAATATTTTTTTAAATACTTCTTTCTTCTATACAACATAAAACGGACAGACATTATAAAGAAAGTTGTAATCAAAACTATATAAACATAAATCACAATTAGATATATTATAATATTTTTTTCAAGATTACTAATTGCCATATTCAATTCTATCTATACCAAGTTTACTAGTGTTAATTTTACTAGTGATGTTATATTATCTGCAAATCTTTCTATAATTGAAGCAAAAGTTATAACTTTAACAGCAGCAGGTGACGCTCATGTTGTTGCAACACACACAGCAATAGCACGTGAAAGAACCAATGCAGCTGCCATTATTTTTGAAACCACTTCATCAAATTTAGAAGAGTAAAAATTTGGTAAATAATACTCAATATCATCAAATGCTGTTGAAATTTGTCTAATCGCATTATATGCAGTTAGAGGACTTTCCCCATTAATAACAGTTATAAAATTAAATAACAAGTCTGAAAAAGCTTCAGAAATATTTTCAAGACTTTTACTAGCTTCACTTTTTAGAAAATCTTTAATAAATTTAAATAATGTTTTTGAATCTTGTTTTTTTATTTTTTCTTTTATTTCATTTACTGTTCCTGTTAGAAAATCAATTTCCTCTCTAGATTTAATTGTTAAAATTGTAAGCGTTGTTGCTTGTAAGGTTGCTGCTACAATAAAAGGAATATTACCCCCAAACATTCATCAAGAAGCTGTATAAAATGCTACAGTCCCCCAAGCAATCGCAGTTATTGCAACTTTAATATCCACAAAACTCTTTTTGTGTGTTATATATTCATCTAGCTTTCATTGTAATTTTTCTAGTTTTAGTACTGATTCAATATCATCTCTACTAATAGATTTGTTTTTCCAGTCAGATGACATTGTTAAACTTTTATATGTTTGTATATGTTTTAATTCATTTTCAGTATATTTATCTTCTGGTTCTGACAAATGTTCTAGTTCATATAATTTTATACTTTTATCCAACTCTTTTTTAAAAGAAATGAACTCCTTTTTATGTGATAAAAGCATATTTTTTGCATCATTTAATATGTCAGAAACTTTTAATTTACCGCTAATAATTTTTTCATAATTATCTTTAATAGCTTGTTTTTTATTTATTTCATCATTACTTGCACTAAATTTGGCTAAATTAGTGTAATTAAAACTTTTTTTAATTTGTTGGTTATCGTAATTATATTCTGATTCTGAATATAGATCTTCAAATTTTAGATCACTAGCATTTTTGAAATATTCTTCTTGTTTCTGACCAGAAAAGGCGTCATCTACAAGTTTTGAGTGCTCATCTATTTCATCGGCTGCACTTTTAAAAACTTTCAAATCACTATTTTTGTTTACGATTTTAGTGTAAGTATGATTTGCAGTTTGTAATGTAATAGGAATAACAAACAGCGAAACTCCTACTAACGATAGATTTCTTTTAAGTTTCACTTAATTCACCTCTAATCATTTATGATCGTAATTATAAGACGAAACATAATATTTTCTCAGTTATGAAATATGCGTTCTTGTCTGTTTTGAACCGATCAAAATTATTATAAATATTGATCTCTAATAAGTCTATAGTCGTTAATTCATTCATCCAGTATTACTTTTTATTAGAAATTGTGCACCAGAATTCATTAGGTTCAATTTCAATATAAGTTCATTTACTTTCTTAATTAACTAGTTAACATTTCCCAAATTTACACTTGATTCATTATTAATTAATGACTTAACTATTGATAAGTTCTTTGGGTGTGTAAGTTTATATTTTTTTGTTACTGAAGATGCTTTTAATAGTGGTCTTGTCATTTAATAAGTTAAGGCTATTTTTATTTGATAGGTGGGTGATAAACACTCCTTCACTAAAGCCGACAAAATTTTTAGAATTTCTAGGAGTAGATCTTTAGAGAGTTTATTTTTTGAAAGGAATCTCTATCAAAAGAAGAAACCAACTCAATGTTAATGAATGAAAAAAATATCTGAATATTATGATAAATATTTAAACAGTGCTCTTAATAAGAAAAAATTTTACTTCCTATAAATTGAAAATTCATAAACTCTTGTTCCTACTAGTAAAATGATAGGGTTCCTACATAAAAAATATAAGTATTATAATTAGGTATAGAATTAAGAAAATCACCTTCAGTGAATTAAAGTAATATAAAGACGATTTTATAGATTAATATAACAATACAAGAATTTGAAGTAAATTTCAATGAAAAACACCTCAAGTGTTATGAGGTGTATATAGTAATAATATTTAGTCTAATAATTTTGTTATGGTTTAGATTTTTTAAACTTTTTGCTAAAGAAAGAAATTGAATAATTTTATCCTTGTTTAGGGAATATTTTTTTAATATTTCTATCGACATAATATAAATAATTACTTATTAAATATTCACCTATTTCATCAAATGTGATTTGTTTAGAACCATTTACTAATATAGAATAATCTTCGAATTTTACTAATTTACGATTTCTTAAAAACATGATTCTTCTTGTGAAATAGTCCATAAACCCAATTAAAGTATATCCTATGATCTTATTTAAAAAATTTTCATCATTAAATTTTATTATACTCATTATTTTTATGTTCAAACTAAGCTTTCATTGATATGCTCTTATTCATATTTCAAATCCAGAATTAATATAAAGATTAGTAGTTTTATCTTTTTTATAAAGAATTTCTAAATTATAAAAATTATTTACACCTGTATTATCTTCAATTACCTTTTTAACTTCATTTGCTCATAGTTGTTCTTTATAATTAGATGAAGTTGTGAAAATCTTTGAAAATTTTATAAAGCTAAGAATCACTAAAATAAGTGATAACGAAACACAAACTGAAAACGGAATTCATATAAACGATGAATTGTTTCTTGAAATTGTTCTAAACCTTAGAGATGTTCATAAATATCAAATAGGAAGTGCTAATGCAATTAGATATAGTATAAGATAAACGATAATTTCAAGAATGTTTTTTATTCTTATATGGTCTAGAGATTCTATATCTATATACTTTTGAAAATATTTTTTTAAAAACTTCTTTCTCCTAAACAACATGAAATAAATAGACATTATAAAAAATATTGTAATCAAAACCATATAAATATAAAGTACAATTAAATATGTTTTGAATTTTTCTTCAAGATTACTATTTGTCATATTCAATTCTCCCTATATTAATCTTGCTAATCCTAATTTTGCTAATGATATTACCTTTTCTGCGGTTTCTTCTATAAGAGAAGCGTAATTTATAACTTGAAGAATAGCAGGTGATGCTCATGCTGTTGTAGCAAACACAACATTCTTAGCTACAGTAAGTGCAATAGTTATATTTATTTTTGAAATCACTTCATTAAATTTATTATCATAATATTTTGGTAAAAAATACTCAATTTCATCGGGTAATGATTTAATTTGTCTAATTATGTTGTATAAAAATTCATACTCAAATCCCTCTTTAGAAACTACAAACTCCAAGAACTTGTCTAAATAAATTTCAAGAAGATCCTTTAAATTTTTATAAAATTCAATTCTTAGAAAATCTTTAATAAATTTAAATAATGTTTTTGAATCTTGTTTTTTTATTTTTTCTTTTATTTCATTTACTGTTCCTGTTAGAAAATCAATTTCCTCTCTAGATTTAATTGTTAAAATTGTAAGCGTTGTTGCTTGTAAGGTTGCTGCTACAATAAAAGGAATATTACCCCCAAACATTCATCAAGAAGCTGTATAAAATGCTACAGTCCCCCAAGCAATCGCAGTTATTGCAACTTTAATATCCACAAAACTCTTTTTGTGTGTTATATATTCATCTAGCTTTCATTGTAATTTTTCTAGTTTTAGTACTGATTCAATATCATCTCTACTAATAGATTTGTTTTTCCAGTCAGATGACATTGTTAAACTTTTATATGTTTGTATATGTTTTAATTCATTTTCAGTATATTTATCTTCTGGTTCTGACAAATGTTCTAGTTCATATAATTTTATACTTTTATCCAACTCTTTTTTAAAAGAAATGAACTCCTTTTTATGTGATAAAAGCATATTTTTTGCATCATTTAATATGTCAGAAACTTTTAATTTACCGCTAATAATTTTTTCATAATTATCTTTAATAGCTTGTTTTTTATTTATTTCATCATTACTTGCACTAAATTTGGCTAAATTAGTGTAATTAAAACTTTTTTTAATTTGTTGGTTATCGTAATTATATTCTGATTCTGAATATAGATCTTCAAATTTTAGATCACTAGCATTTTTGAAATATTCTTCTTGTTTCTGACCAGAAAAGGCGTCATCTACAAGTTTTGAGTGCTCATCTATTTCATCGGCTGCACTTTTAAAAACTTTCAAATCACTATTTTTGTTTACGATTTTAGTGTAAGTATGATTTGCAGTTTGTAATGTAATAGGAATAACAAACAGCGAAACTCCTACTAACGATAGATTTCTTTTAAGTTTCACTTAATTCACCTCTAATCATTTATGATCGTAATTATAAGACGAAACATAATATTTTCTCAGTTATGAAATATGCGTTCTTGTCTGTTTTGAACCGATCAAAATTATTATAAATATTGATCTCTAATAAGTCTATAGTCGTTAATTCATTCATCCAGTATTACTTTTTATTAGAAATTGTGCACCAGAATTCATTAGGTTCAAGTTCAATATAAGTTCATTTACTTTCTTAATTAACTAGTTAACATTTCCCAAATTTACACTTGATTCATTATTAATTAATGACTTAACTATTGATAAGTTCTTTGGGTGTGTAAGTTTATATTTTTTGTTACTGAAGATATTTTTAATAGTTTTTTAGCGGTCTTGTCATTTAAGTCAAGAACATTTTTATTTGCTAGATAGGTAATAAACTCTTCTTCATCTCTAGCTAAAAGTTCTGCTTTATAAGGTTTATCAAAAGTTCTAATCTAAAGTTAAGCTTTTTATCAGATCCTGAAACAAATTCTAAAATACTTTCACTTTCAAGTCTCACTCCTTTTGTATTTTCATCTATTAGAACAAGATAAATATTGTCATACTCAATCACACCATTTCTTAATATTTTTTTTCTTTCAATTGGTGAATCAAAGAATTTATAATTTTCACTATTTAGTAACAAAGTAAAAGAACTTGATTTGACACTTCTTGTTTGACAATAAGCTTTAGAATTTAAAAGGGTTAATTATTTTTGTTTTCTTAGATTCAATTCATTAACTAATTTAATCTTTTGCATAGAAATCAAAGTGCTAAGTTCTTTTGAACTATATCTCGTTTTCTTTTTATGTGTGATTTTGTTATAAGATTTGATGATGTATAAAAATTAATACCTCTATCAAAAATAACTTGAGCAGTTCTAAATAGTGATTTATCACTCATATTAAAGTTATTTCTCTTATCTGTAACTAAATTTTTCTAATATCCGTGCGTTCTAAACAAATTCTCTAAAAGTATTTGATAACCTTCAAGATTTTCGATTTTTGACTTAAAGTGCATGTTTAAAATTCTGTTGATTTTCAAAATTCAAAAAATAATTTTTAATGTTTTTATAAAATGAAAAAAGTATAATAAAAAATCAAGAACATTAGTGTTATACTTGATCTTTCATTCTAGAAAAATTTAAATAATTTTTTAAACTTTTTATAATATTTAATAAATTTATTTTTTGCTTTTACGCTTTATAAAAGCTAGCAAGCTAACACCAAATACAACTCCTACAACAGCAACACTTGAAGCAATAATTATCGGTGTAATAGATTTTTTAGCTTTTAAATTTATTATTAATGTTGCATCTTCAGTAGTACCATTTTTTTGATAAGTTGCAGTGATTTCAAATTTTTGTTCTTTGGTTGTAGGTACAAACTGAAATTTAGCAGTATTGTTTTCAACTTTAATTAAGTTTTTATTAACTTTAACTGATTTTAGTTTTTCAGATTTAAGTTCTCAGTCAAATGTTCCAAAAACTTCATATTCATTAAAATCAAGTTTTTGATATTTAATATTTTTAGCAGTTTTAAAATTTGAATCTTTAGCCAAAACTGAGTCTAATCTTTTATCTCATCTTGGTAGTTGTTCAGCAGTAAGTTTTGAACCGTCACTAAATTCTCAAGCTTTTTGTTTAGGATCTTTGATTTCAGCAATATTTCATTTACTTAAATTCTGAAAAAATTGTTTTGCATTTTTAAACATTCCAACCATATCACTCACATTACTTGTGTCTCAATTAGAAATGTCTTGGTTAAATTTTTCAGATGATGCAAACATATAATTCATATTTACAACCTTAGAAGTGTCTCAGTTGCTAATATTTTGATTGAATTGCTTTGTCTCTTGAAACATACTGTTCATAATAGTTACATCTGATGTATTTCAATTAGAAATATCTTGATTAAACATTTCTGCTTTTTCAAACATATTATCCATTTTGATAACTTTTTTGGTATTTCAACTGCCTATTTGCGAATCAAAAACTTTAGTTTTTTGAAACATATTACTCATGTATAACACACTAGAAGTATCTCAGTTTGATATTTTATTGTTAAATGCTTCTGAACTTTCAAATATCGAGCTCATATCAGTTACATTAGATGTGTTTCAGTTATTTAAATTTTGATTGAACTGTTTTGTTTCTTTAAATAAACCTCTCATACTTTTTACATTTTTAGTATTTCAGTTACTAATATCTTGATTAAATTCTTCTGCTCTAGTAAACATAAAATCCATTGTTTCAACATTTGAGATATCTCAATTAGAAATATCTTGATTAAATGCTCTAGCAGTATCAAAAATGCTTGTCATATCTTTTATTTTTGAAGTATTTCATTTTTCAATACCAGATACAGTTGAGCTTGTCAGTTCTTTAAAAGCATCTTTCAAACTTGTAATATTTTCAGGTAACACATCAGGAACTTTAGTTGTTTCTGGTTTAAATTTTTCAATAACAACTTCATTATTTTGATAAACTGTATATCCTATTTTAGTACATTCGGTTAGGTTATATTCAGCTTTGACTGTTTCAACAATAGCATTGTTATTTGGAATTTCTGGTTTGTTTTCTTCAGTGTTTGGTTGCTCTTCTCCAATTTCTGATATATTTTCTTCAACTTCAACTGTTGGCTGGTCTTCATTAGCTTCAACTATTGGTTCTTCTACAGTTTCTTGTTTAAAACTAGTCATTAGGTTTTGACTGCTTTTTGATAGATAACTTATTGGTGCGATTGTTGTTGTTAACAACAAACAACCAGCTAATACATTAATTAATTTCTTCATTTATTATTAATTCCCCTCGAGCTTAATTGTACTTATCACTCTAAGTAATGTAAACTAAGCAGAAAATACAATATTTTACTAGTCTAAAAATTAATTAATTTACTACAAAATAAAAAAACCAGCTTAGGGGCACTGGTTTTATATTCGATTATTATATTATTTTATTTTAAGGTAATAAAATTATTAATTTTATTAAACGTTCCTTAAAGAAATGAGAAAGTTTGTATAAAAATCAATTTTAATTTCCAATTTTCATATTAGTAAGGTTGTGTAGGGGTTGTACAACAACCGGTAGATGAAAGTAACATCTACCATAAACAATTATATAAAAGTTAGTGTAGATACTAGAATAATGGTTTATAAAATAAAGTACTTTATCAAATAATAAAATCTTTTATTGTAACAACACTCAAGATTTTTCTAATTAATATAATCATATAAAAGGAGTAATTATGGATCTAAGTATTAGAGCAATAAGTGAAAAATATAATCTAAAAATTTCAATTGTAGATATTTCTGAGTCAATTAAAAAAATAGTTAATCTTCAAAAAACAAATATCTTTGCTAGTATTGTTTTAGCTAAGTTTACTGCGGCTAATGCTTTAATTGGAATGGAATCAAAAAATAATGAAAAAACTCTTTCAAATTGAACGACTAATAATGGAGCAGTAAAAACCATGATAACTGAGTTTCAAAATAACCAGTTAAGAACTTATGTACAAAACAGAGATTTTAATCCAACTGATTATATAAATATTGTTGATAAAGATCCTATTAAAGCGATTGCTGGAAATAACGGATTTTTAATAGTTAAAAGAGATTTAGGTTTAAAAGAACCTTATGTTTCAAATATTGAAATTGAATTTGGAAATGTAGATTATGACTTTACTAAATATTGGACAAAATCATCACAAACAAACTCATTTATTGTCACTGAATGTGAGATTGATCAAGATTTAAATGTTAAAAAAGTTGTTGGGATGATGGTGCAAATGTTACCAAATCATAGCATTGATGATGAAAAATTAATTGCTGAAAAACTAGGTAATACAAAATATGTAAAAGATGTTTTACTAAAATCTACTAATTACCAATCACTAATTAAAGAGATAATTAATGATGCTGAAATTCTAGAACAAAACAAAGTTATTTTTAAATGTACCTGTTCATTTGAAAAGTCACTAAATTCATTTAAATTACTATCAAAACAAGAACTAAAAGAAATTGTTAAAGAAAATAAAGATGCTGAAGTTACTTGTAATTTTTGTAACCAAAATCGTTTGATTACCCCAGACCAGATAGCAACTTTACTCAATTAATTAAAAATTTAAACTGTGATACAATAAAAAAGACATTGTTTTATTTATTAAATTAAAGGAGCACTAATGGCAGATCAAATTAAAAATCATGATCGTGATTTTATTAATATCACTCAAACAGAAGAGTTTGAAGATGGTGTTAAGGGTTTAAAACAAAAGCTAAAGCTTCAAAAAAAATTAACAAGTAAATATTCAAAAGATATCTTAAATAAGGGTTTTGTTGTTACAACACAAAATCATGTTCCTAACTTAGATAAACACATTATAGAATTAAAAAATGTTAAAAAATCTTACATCACAGGAGATTTAGAAACTCCAGTTTTAAAGGGAATTGATATTAAATTAGATAAATCTGATTTTATTGTTATTTTAGGACCATCTGGATCAGGTAAAACTACCTTTTTAAATATCATTTCAGGATTGGATAAGGCTAGCGAAGGTGATGTCTTTATCCTAGGTTCAAACTTATCATTGTTAAAAGACTCACATATGACCAAATTTAGAAGAAGAACAGTTGGGTTTGTTTTCCAACAATATAACTTACTAACTAACCTAACTTCTAAAGAAAATGCTGAAGTTGGAGAAAACTTAGCTAAGTCAAAAGGTGGAATGACAATCGAAGAAATTTTTGAAACAATTGGTATGAAAGAACAAATGAATAAATACCCCCACCAAATGTCGGGTGGGCAACAGCAACGTGTTTCTATTGCTAGAGCATTAGCAAAAAATCCAGACATTTTGTTTGCTGATGAACCAACAGGTGCCTTAGATGAAGAAATGGGTCGTAAAGTTCTAGAAATTTTAGTTAAAGTTAATAGAGAATATAAAACCACAATTATTGTTGTTACTCACAACCCAAATATTGCTAAAATTGCTAACACTGTTATTCATATTCGTAATGGGGTTATTGATAAACTTGAACGTAATCCAAATCCAGCTGATCCAAAAACAATTGACTGATCATAATAAAAGAGGAAATTATTCAACTTCCTCTTTTTTATTATTATCATTTAACTTATCTAAAGCTTTAGAACTTTGTTCTTCTTTATTTTTTGAAGTACTTGTCTTTTTTGGTTTTTTAGCAGTTGGTTCAACTAGGCTTTCAACTTGCTCAGTTTCTTTTTTAATATCATTAATATCTAATTCGATGATTTTACCTGCATTAATTTTTTCTTGTTCTTTGGCATATTTTTCTTTTTCATATAGCACAGCTTCAGGTAGTTTTTTATGAGTGTTAATATAATCAATTTGCTCAGCAGTAATAGTTTCTAAGACTCTTAATGATTCAGCAAGTAATTCTAAAGTATCCATATTTTCTTTAATAATTTTTATAGCTAATTTATATGACTCTTCTAAAATTCTAGCTACTTCAGCATCAATTTTAGCTGCTGTTTCTTCAGAATAACTTCCTTCCATTTTTCCATAAGCTTCTTCAGCCATTGTTAGAAACTTAGTAATTCCCAATTCAGACATACCAAATTGCATTACCATTCTTCTTGCTATAGCAGTTGCTTTATCAAAATCATCGTGAGCTCCAGTAGTTACTTTGTCTTTTCCAAACTTAATTTCTTCAGCAGCACGACCACCTAAATACCCAGCAATCATTGCATATAGATCACTTTTAGATGAGAATAATGTTTCATCTTTCGGAGTCATAATTGTATAACCTCCGGCATGTCCACGAGGAATAATTGTAACTTTTTGCACTTTTGAAGCGCTATCTAATTTTAATCCAATTAGTGCATGACCAGATTCATGATAAGAAACAACTTCTTTATCTTGCAGTGTCATTGCACGAGATTTTTTAGCTGGCCCACCAACCACTCTATCAATAGCTTCATCAACTTCTTTGATTGAAATAATAGTTTTTCCTTCTCTAACCATTAAAATGGCAGCTTCATTTAAAACGTTTTCAAGTTGTGCTCCTGAAAATCCCGGTGTTCTTTCAGCAACTCTATGTCAGTCAACACTTGCGTCAACTTTTTTATTTCTTGCATGTAATTTTAGAATTTGTTCACGTTCTTTAATGTCTGGAAGAGATACTTGGATAACCCTATCAAAACGACCTGGTCTTAGTAAAGCTGGATCTAAAACATCTACACGGTTAGTTGCAGCCATAACAATAATTCCTGAGTTAGTTTCAAAACCATCCATCTCAACTAGTAATTGGTTTAAAGTTTGTTCGTTAGTTCCTGTTCCGATTCCTGAGTTACGTTTACGACCTACAGCATCAATTTCATCAATAAAAATAATTGCTGGTGCTGATTTTTTAGCTTCATTAAACATTTCTCTAACACGGCTGGCACCAACTCCAACAAACATCTCTTCAAATTCAGAACCTGCTATTGAAAAGAATGAAACTCCTGCTTCTCCAGCAACCGCTTTAGCTAGTAAAGTTTTACCTGTTCCTGGTGGACCTTCCATTAAAACTCCCTTTGGAGCTCTTGCTCCTGCTGAAGCATATTTAGCGGGTTGTTTTAGATAATCTACTAATTCTACTAGTTCGCCTTTTTCTTCTTCAATCCCAGCAACATCAGTAAATCTAACATTTGATTTTTCTCTTCTTGCTCGGTTTTTGCCCATTCCAAATAATCCGTTAGCACCACCTGCGCCAGCAGCTCCACTTTTAAATATAAAGTAGAATAGACCAACATAAAAAACTATTAAAATAATCATTGGTAATAATGAAGAAAGAACTGATGTTCATGATGAGTTTTTATAAACTGTTGTATTTGAACCAAAAATTCAGTTGGAAAAACTTGGTCCTAGTGATTTAATACCATCATCACTTGTATTTACAACAAATTTAGTTCAACCAGCTCCATTAAAAAATCATCCTGTAATTACATCTGTGCCATAAGCATATTTTTGTAAAACTAAATTATTAAAAGGTTTTCCTTCTTTAAAAAGGTTATTTAGTTGCTCAAGACTCAAGTTCTGAGTTGATCCAGCAGCAGTCATACTAATAATAAAAAAGATCAGTATCACAGCTAAAATAAGAATAATTCAAAATCATAGGGTCGTTCTTCTTTTTTTCTTATCCATGATGTTCTCCTATCTAGAATTATCTACATAATACATTTATATTATCACATTAATAATTTCAAACACTAAGCATAATAATTATAGTCCTTATACGATGCTTTTCAAGTTTAACAGCTTCTACAGTTAAAACCAAAATCACAATTGATAACTTTAAATTTATTAAATTATTTTGAACATTATGAACATAAATTTAAGATTTAACCTAATTTTTTAACATCTTAATCTTTGGTTTTTACTAATTTATATTAAAAATTATTAGTAATATTTTTTAATTTTATTTAAGATTATTTTATCTTTTTTATTATATAAAACCGGATTCAAAATTCTCGATTTATATCTAATCTTTTTGTCTATAAAATATCTATTGGTCTTTTTATGATCAACTGTTGTTTCTAACTTATATTTTTCAAAATCATTAGTAATTATGTAGCTAAATTTTTTTTGATCAATAATGATTTTTTCTAGTTCAGAAATGTTATTAAAAAGTGTTTGGTTTGCTAAATCATCTAGATTATTAATTTCGAGAGTTTTAGTTTTTAATGAATCGTTAGCAATTATAAACAGTTTATTATAGTCTTTTATTAAGCTAAAATTATTTAAAGTTATCTTTCAAAAGTTTTTTTTAGAACTAATTAAGGTTTTAGTAATTTCAACAATTGTTTTATTACTTCGATTTATTAATAAATGTTCTTTATTGATTTTCTTAAAATAGTTATAAATAATTCTTTGCACAACTTGATGATCAAACTCATAAAGTTGTTTAGTTAATTCTAGTTCATCATTTACTAAATTCTCATCTAAAAAGTTGTCAACGATTTGATTAATTTTTTCCAACTTTAAATTATCAATCTTGATTTGATTTAAGATACTTTCAAAATCATTTTCGTTTAAGGTCGATCTTATTTTATTACGTTGGAATTTAAGATCATCGTTAGTTCAATCAGTTATGTAGTTAATTTTGCTTTCATTTAAATAGTTAATAATATAGCTTTTTTTAACAGCTAGTATTGGTCTATAAATAGTTAGATCTTTATATTTTGTTATTGATTTTAAGCCATAATAACTGACTAGACTGTTTCTTTGTTTTTGTAGTAAATAAGTTTCTATTAAATCATTATAATTATGTGCAACTAATAGATCAAAAATTTTATACTGATTAGCAATCTTGTTAAAAAAATCATATCTTTTAAATCTTGCTCAAGATTCAAAATTGTTTTTTAATTCTGAATAATTTTGCTTTACGTTTAGCACTTCTAGTTGTAAGTTATTTTGTTTACAAAAATCAGTAACTAATTGTTGATCAAAATTTGAATCACTTCTGTAATTATAATTTACATGACAAACTACTATGTTTTTATTATCAATGATTTTTATAAGTTGATCTAACATAAAAATACTGTCAGCTCCACCTGAAACAGCAACTAAATATTTTTTTGTAATATCAATACTTAGATCATTCATAATTAATGTTCCTAGCTAAATTTTTAAGATTTTAGTCATCTTCTTAAAACGTTTTTGATCTGTTTTAACAATTCTGTTAATTAATAGCTCAACAATATAAAGCGGAGAAATAGTATCAAAATCTTTATTATCTGGATCTATTAAAGCAAACTTAACTCAATAATTAGCTAATTGTGAAAAATCGCTTGCTTGGTTCATAGAAAATAAAGCAATAACTGAATTACTATTATAGATTTTTTCAAGCTTTTTTTGAAAAGTCATATTCTCTTTATTATGTGAAATAACTATAAACAATCAATTTTGATCAGATATTTTTGAATAATAGTCTAATTGTTTTTGTTGAGCAATAACAATTGCAGATAACCCTAATAAATTGATTTTTTCTACCAAATCAATTGCCAGATATTCAACACTTAAGTCATGAACAATAATACAAATAGTTTGTGCTTGAAGAATGGCTTTAGCAATTTTATCTATCTCTTGCAGCTCACTTAAATTGTCAGTTTGATCAATAATTTCAATAATTTCACTGTATTTTAATATAAATTTGTGCTCTTTTTCAATTTCATCTTGTTCACTTAAATAAATACGTAAAAGAGTTTGAAGTTCGCTAAATCCTGATAAGTTTAAATAATTTTTACAAAACCTAATAATAGTTGCAGGAGAAGTGTATATTAATTCAGCAACTTTAGAAATGTTTGAATTTGATACTAGTTCAATGTTATCTAAAATTTTTTCACTTGTAATTTTGGCATTAGAATCTTGATCTTTTGCTAACTGTTTAAGTTTTGAAATAGTGCTTGCTACTTTCATAGATATTGTGCCTCTTCTTTTTAATTATCATATAACAGCGATTGACTATGTTTAATTCTTATCTAATCATGAAAATATCTTAAAAGCTCATCAGTATAAGTTTCATCGGTATTATGAGTAATTAGTGTTGGTAGAATTTGCATTCCTTCGTTTCCTTGATAAATGCCATCAATTAAAATAGTTTTAGCGTCTTGGTCTGGTTTTGATTGTACTAACATCATTCTTTTAGGATAAATATGATATTTATAAAATAAATTAATGATTTCTCCGACTCTTTCAGCACGATGAACAATTGTAAAATTGCCACCATTTTTTAAACACTTACTTGCACAATAAATAATTTCTTCTAATGTGATTAAAGTTTCGTGTCTTGCATTAACAACTTCTTGAGAAATTTTTTTTAACTTAGGTTTACCATCCATTTTAAAAAAAGGTGGATTACAAATTACTAAATCAAACACTTGATTATGAGTTTTTGCAAAATGTTTAATATCATCACAAACAATTTCTATTTGATTAGATAAGTTATTTAATCAAATATTTTGTTGTGCTAATTCGGCTGCTTTTGGTTGTATTTCTACTCCAATTATCTTAGCTTTTGTGTACTTACTAATAATTAAAGGAATTACGGCATTATTAGTTCCAAAATCAACAATCATCTTTCTTTTACTTGTTAAATTAGCAAATCTAGCTACCAAAACACTATCTAATGTAAAGTTAAACATTTCACTATCTTGATATAATTTTCTATTTTTATATCCAAGCAGATCATTTAATACTTTCATTAGATTTCCTCACAAATTCTAATTAGATAATTATCAATTGCTACTGTAGTTATTGGTAAAAATTTAAGATCATCTAAAAATTCTAAAGTCGGTTCTATTAAGTTATAAAACTTATGAATTATAGTTTTGTGATAAGCATCAGTTACTAACTTAATCTGTTCTTCTCTTGTCATTGATTTTAATTGATTATTAAATAATAAAATTTGCTCTTTATTTTTACTAATTAGTAATTGTTCAAAAACATTAATTTCAGAATTTAAAGTTCTTTTATTTTCAATATTAATTAGCTGACATCTAGATAAAATGGTAGTTAGTATTTCGCTATAATTATTTGTTAATAAAAATCCATAGGTATTTACAGGAGGTTCTTCTAAAAATTTTAAAATTGAATTAGCTGCTGAGCTCTTCAAATTTTCAGCATTTCTAATTATGAAGAATTTTAAATTTTGTTCACCAGTTGCTGATAAACTCATTTTTTCTATTAGCTCATTAACTTCTTTATTAGTAATAGCAACACTACTATTACCAATAAACATGACATCAATGTGTTTGTTTTCTAAAACTTGTTTTTTGATTTTTTCAAAATTATAGTTAGCAGAATTTTTACAAAAAGCATATGCAATAGTTTCACTAATAATTTCTAAGCCAATCTCATTGTTATTAGTGTTTAAAATGATATTTGAAAACAAATTATTATTATCTATCATTTGTTTTAATCTATTAAGTACTTGTTCTTTTTTCATTTTCTTTAATTTTTTCTAAAATGAATTCTAATGCTTGTTTTGAGACTATATCTAAAGTTTTAGATGCATCAATCACTTTAATTCGATCAGGATTTTTTTTAATTAGCGTCTTATATCCTTGATAAACTTTTTGCTTAAAATCTTTTTTTTCTTTATCTAAACGGTTTTTAGTAGTTTTTCCTCTAATGTTTATTCTAGCTTCAGCAAGGTCAAATGAAATATCAAAAAATAAGGTTAAGTCTGGTATGCAATCTCCTAAAACGGTATTTTGAATACGATCTACATTTTCAACTCCAATTTCTCTAGCACTACCTTGGTATGCGCTAGTTGAATCTATAAATCTATCTGAAATAACAATAATATTATTTTTAAGTGCAGGTTTAATTACTTTTTCTAGATGTTCTTTTCTTGCAGCAATAAATAGTAATGCTTCAGTTCAAGGATTAATTGTTAAATTGTTATTATCTAAAAGGATTTTTCGTATTTGTTCAGCTATCAACTCTCCACCAGGTTCACGAGTAACTAAAACTTTATAACCCATTTTTTCTAGTTCTGATTTAACATCCAATAAGGCTGTGGTTTTACCACTTCCATCTATTCCTTCAAATGTAATAAACATATGCTATTCTCCATATTTTTTTCTATTGTTAAAAGCATTTTCTAATGTGTATTCGTCCATATAATCCAAACTTGCTCCCATTGGTATTCCTTTAGCAAGCCTAGTAACTTTAATGTTTTGTTCAGATAGCAATTTATTTAAATAATTTGCTGTTAATTCACCTTCAAAAGTAGCATTTAAAGCTAAGATCACTTCAGAATTAGAGTTGATTCTTTCTAATAATTTATTAACATTTAGTTTATCTGGGGTGATATTTCTATTTAAATTGATTTCTCCATTTAAGATATGATAAACACCTTTATATTTATTAATTGTTTCAATATTTTTAGCATCAAGTATTGAGCTAACCACACAAATAGAATCAGTATTTCTTTTTTGTAAATCACAAACTAAGCATTGCTTGTCTTCTGACAAATAACCACAAATTTTACATATTGAAATATGTTCTTTTAATAAAATTAACTGATCAATAAATTCTTCTAATTTATTTTTACTCATGATTAAATCACTTAATAATCTTTCTGAAGTTTTTTTAGTTAAACCTTTAGTATTTTTGATTTTTTCAACTATTTTGTCAAATAATACTTCTGACATCTTAATCACCTATTATAAAGTCATCATCACCAAACAACACTTTGGCTTTACTAATTAAATCTTCAGTTTTTTGATCAGTTGTTGATTGATTAGAAAAATACTTACTTTTTATTTGTTCAAATGTTATCTTATTGTATTGTGGCAATTTATTTTTTGACTTTAAGTCGCTAAAAATTGTAAATAGTTCCTTTTTTTTAATATCATCAATTGCAAAAATAAAATATGGTTTTTTAAATCAAATTTTAATGAAGTTTAAAAGTTGTTCATCTAACATTAATTGATTAATTAAATTAGCTTGTGCTTTAGTTGGTGTTTTTAAAATTATTACGCTATCAGTAACAGTCATTATTTTTGTGTTCAACAACATGTACAAATTATTAGCTTGGGTGCTGTTAATTAATAATTCATTTTCTGAAGTTGAAAATAATTCATCAAATAAGTAATCAATTTTATTTTTTTCTTCTTTAAATTCTTTTGTTGCCACTAAGAAATTAATTAAATCAATGTTATCAATTAATAAAGTTGACTGAGTTGATAAAAAGTCTCATAGTCTATTATCTAATTTATCTTTTAAATCAGTAATAGTTAAGCAAAGATCATCTTTACTATCTTGAACAATCTCAATTTTAGGTTTTATAAACTTTGTGCGGTTGCTTGGTTGTGAATCTTGAGTAATTGTTACACTTTTTTGTTCAATATGTGGCTGTTTTTTATTAGCATTTTTTTCAATTTCTTTAAATTCAGCAACTAAATTTTCTGTTAAATTTTGATGAGAATTTTGTATTGAATTATCTGATAAACTGGTACTAGTGTTATTTACAGTTCTGTTAATTGATTTTAATAAACTTAATAACAAGTAGTTGTAACTTATATTTGAATTTCTAGTTTTAGAATAAGCATCAGCCAGATTATCAGCTAAAACAAAGATCTTTTCTAATTTTTGATCATCAAATAATCTAACATCATCAATACCTAGTACACTTAAAAAATTCGTTTTATTAGTTAATTTATATTCAACAATTTCCTTAATAATTTCAATGATACCTAAAGCAAATACATCTCAATTCATTGCTTGATCATTTGCTTTTTCAAAATAAGAAATAATAAATTCTGGATTATCATCTAAAGTTTGTTTAACTATTTGAAGCTGTTCTTTTTTAGTCGCTATTAAAAATATTGATTTTAAATTATTAATAGTGATTTGCTTATCACTTATTAGCATTAACTGTTCTAAAATATTGATTGCATCTCTTAATGCTCCATCTGATAAATAATAAATTTCATTTAAAACTTCCTGATCAATTTCAAATTCTTCTTCTCTGCAAATATAACTCAATCTCTGAATTAAAGAATGCTTATCTATTTTAGTGAAATTAAAAATTTGACATCTTGATAATATAGTTTGTGGAATCTTTGCAAATTCAGTAGTAGCTAGTATAAATACAGTGTGAACTGGAGGTTCTTCTAATGTTTTTAGTAAAGCATTGAATGCTTGTTTTGTTAACATATGAACTTCATCAATAATATAAACTTTATACTTACTATTTAAAGGCATTGTTAAAACAGAATTTTTAATTTCTCTAATCTCATCAACACCATTATTTGAAGCGGCATCAATCTCAACAATATCTGATGATTTTGAATCATTTGCAAGTATACAGTTTGAACATTTATCACAAGCGTTAAAGTCTTGTAATTGTAAACAATTGATAGTTTTTGCAAATATTCTAGCAACACTTGTTTTACCAGTTCCTCTTTGACCTGCAAACAAAAGAGCATGACTGATTTTGTCATCTTTAATTTGATTTTTTAGAATTTCAATAACATTTTTATGACCAGCCACATTCAAAAAATCTTTAGGTCTGTAAATTCTGTATAGAGATTGTTTATTTGATTTCATATATTCTCCTAGCCAGGTTATATATATTTTATCTTATATTTAAGTTCTAAAAGAACATAAGAATTAATATCTCTGGTACTTAAGAGTTTTTAAAAACTTCTTAGATTTTTTTAAAAAACAACTTATATATTTATTAACGTTTTTTACAAAAAAAGTTATTTAGTATTTTATGGTATTCTTCTTGTTTTTTACGGTTTTTTATTTGAACTAAATTGATGTTTATGTCATTAATACTATATTTGTTAGTAATTCCAAACTTAATGCTATCTAACAAATAATAAATATCTCTGATTTTTGAATAACTAATTGCTGCATAACACATTTGACAAGGTTCTAAAGTAGAAATTAATTTGTAATTAGTTAAGTTTAAATTATCTAGTTTTTTAATTACATTATTAACAACATTGATTTCAGCATGATTAGAAATACTTTTTTCTTTTTGATTAGTATTATAACTTAAACTAATAATATTATTGTTTTGATCGATAATACAAGCACTAACTGGAATATCATGATTAATTAATGCTTTTTTAGCTTCTTGAATTAGTATTTCTAAAATCTTATCAAATTCTTTCATAGAACCTCCAAATAAAAAACCGTAATACAAAACACATTTCCTTATAGCTGCTACCTTCCGGTCCTGACTCATTCAGATGTTATTTTTATTACGGCATATTAATTATATTATAATTTGTTAGTTATTCTCAATAACTAAAAGACTAAAGTTCTTAATTAACTACTATTTAGTCTGTTAATTTGTTTTGTGATCTCTTAGCAATATCAGCTATTTAGAAGCAAGTCTTTTTAATGAATTCATAATAGCTTCATTTTCTTTAATTTCTTGTTGTCATAATCTCATATTATTTTTAACATATTCTGCTGTTATCACTTCACTATTTGGATCTGTTTGCATACCATCAGTAATATCTTCATACTTTTGATCAACAACAATTAAATTATCTAAAATTTTAGATCTTAGTTTTTCTTTAATTTTTTCAGTATCTTTTGTTTGATTAAATTCTTCAACAACATCTTCGATTAACTTGTCTCAATAATCAGCTGATTCTGGTTCTTTGATTCAAAAACCTGACATTTTTAAAAAGTATAGAAGTGTTAATAAAGCTGTTCTTTTATTTCCGTCTGTGAATTTATTTTTTGTAGATAAATCAAAAATAATATCAGCAGCTAGATTAGTAAAGTTAGCGCCTCTTTGAAATCTTCACTTTTCGATTCAAAAATTTACCAATGATAAAGCCCCACCAACTGGAGATTGGAAATAAACTTCTTTAGTTTCTCCAATCTTAGCAGCATCATCATTAGCATCCATACATAAGATTCCAACAGCTTCAGCAAAATCTTCATTAAACGGGAATTTTTTCATAACTCATTCAGTTACTTTTTCTATATCTTTGCTCATAAAATCACCTTGTTTCTATTTACTTATATTTTATTTGACTTATAAAGTCTATACTATATCTTGCTTTATTTCTAAACTGTTTATTATGTTCTTGTTTACAAATATAAGAGTTTTGATAGTACATTTCAAACATTGAAAGATCATTATAATCATCACCAACTACAATAATATTTTCATCTAAAATATTTAATTGGTTTTGCAACCCTTTAATAGCAGCACCTTTACTTACATCAAATGCGTGTATTTCATTAAATAATTTATTCTTGATACTATTTTTAGTGATATTAACCTTAAAGTTATTTTTGATTAAAAAGTCTTCTATTCTATCTCAAGTTTGTTGATCGGTTTGAATTTTAAAACATAGTAAGTCTTTATCAAGTAAAAAGTTTAAGTCCTGTTGATAGACATCAATATTTAAAAAGAATTTCTTAACTTCTGGTGTTATTGTTTTATGAAATAAAAACGCTTCTTGATACTCAGTTGTAAACGCTAAAGCTTCAATCTGATCTTGAATAGTTTTTAAAAATCCAATAATTTTATTTTTAATCTCTGTTGGGATTATCATTTTATATAAAACATTGTCATTATTATCATAAACAGCAGCACCAGTATTAACTATAAAATAATCTGCAAACAAATTATAGTTCTCTATTAAATATTTTTTTATCTGCTTGTAAGGTCTTCCAGTTGCAATAACTAGTTTATTATCTTTTTGAAAATCTTTGATAAACTCTAAGTCTTTAGGATCTATATCTAAACTATTTTTATTTTTATGATTTCTTAAAGTTCCATCAAAATCAGAAAATAAGTATTTTGGCATGCAACGCCCCTTTCTGGTTTATATCTTAATTTTATTATTTATTGTTAAAAATAAGACAAGCATTTTAAAGATCATACTAAATTAAAATCATTAAAGTACTTCAACTAAAGACAAAAAAAGAAGTGACTTAGCACTTCTAGTTATTATTAAGTTTCAATTTTTCTTGTTGACGTAAACGTCTTTGTCTTTCCTGATTTGAAGCTTTGGTATGTTTTTCATTATACTTATAAAAAGCATAAGTTTGAATAATTTGAAATAATGATGAAAAAATTCAATAAATACATACTCCTGTTGCTACAGATAAAATAACTATAACAAACACAGCCATCATAACAATTTGCATTATTAATTGTTTTTTTCTGGCTTTTTTTTGAGCTTCAGTTAGTGAAATTGATTTTTGACGTTTCATTTGCAATAAGGTTGGTAATAACATTGATACTGCTTGCAAAGGTAAATAAATAGCAATGATTGTGATGTAAATATAATTTCCTTGAGTTATTTGTTGTCAAGGACCTTCAATTAAAGCAATTGGACCTATTGCTGCGATTTTTAACGATCTTGTAGATCTAACAATTGCATAAATAGCAAATAAAAACGGTAAGGGTGCAAATGAGCCTGTTATTGTTGAAAATTGACTCAGACCTTCTTTTTTATAAATTGCTTGAATCTCAGCTTGTTGCTTTTGTCTTGATTGCATATCTTTTTTATCTTTATATTTAGCTTGAACATCAGCAACTTTTAATTGTAGGTCTTGCATTTTATATTGATTTGCTTGTGATTTAAAAGTAAAAAGAAGTGTTAATGCTCTTATTAATAACACTGTTAGAAAAATAGATGCGATAGCTGCAACTCCATAACTTGTTTGTGATGCAGTATCTAACATAGGATTTAATGTTCCTGCAAATAGCCTAATTAGTCCAGTTAAAACTCAAGCAATTGGATAGACAAAAAATCCATAAAACGGTGATTGGGTTTGAGCAAATGTGTCTTGTCATGAAGTTATAGAATGAAAACCATATTCAATAAGTTTTCCATTTTGGTATGCAAAATGATGAATTTTTGATCCTGATTCACCTAAAGATTTAATAATAATTTCAAATGCAACTCCTGGAGCATAAACACTTTTACCTGTTAGATCAACTATTTGGTTAACTGTATATTGTGGTTGATACATTTGTACACAACCTCATAGCATTGAAACCAAAATAAATAAAAAACCTAAAACTTTTAGTCATTTAACTGCAACTTTTAAAATTTCTTTAGAAGATTTTGAGGATTTTTTTCCTTTTTCAGGATTTAAGTAACTCATTACTTTACTGCTTTGTTTATACAAGCGGTTTCCTCCTAACTATTTAAATTTTTTATCATTTTTTTTAATGCATTAGATGATGTGTCAAATTTAACTTCTAACATTGCTTTTCTAACTATCACTATCACATCAAATGACTTATCACCATATAAAGAAACAACTTCATTAAAAATCATTCTTATTTGGCGTTTAATCTTGTTTCTAACCACTGCATTACCTATTTTTTTACCAACACTTATTCCGTATCTTAAATAACCTTTATCGTTGGGTTTATAGTATAGAACAAAACAAATATTTTTTGCAAAGTTCTTATTAGCAATAATCTCTTGAAATTCAAAGTTCTTTTTTATTATTCTTTTGTTTTTCATATTCTAAGTGATTAATTAAGCTGATAATTTAGATCTACCTTTAGCTCTACGAGCGTTAATCACTTTTCTTCCATTTTTAGTAGCCATTCTAGCTCTAAAACCATGAACACGTGCGTGTTTAATTTTTGATGGTTGTCAAGTTCTTTTCATACCCAAACCTCCTTGCTTTTAAAAATAATGTTTCATCATCTATTATATAATAATTTGTTTTAGAATTACATCTCTAAAATAAGATTAATTCAACACCAAAAATTACAAAAAGAAATTAACACAGTTTTCAACAAAAAATATAACAACATGTGAAAATGTAGATAAACCAGTTTAAATGCAGTTTTAAATGAAATAGTGATCATTTTAAAATGTGGATAACCTTTAAATTACTAAGCATAATAAACTTTTTAAACATTTTAACATATGTTTATTTATAATAATTTTGAATGGAGTAAACACT